>JAEORV010000351.1 GCA_016840695.1 Promethearchaeota archaeon | reverse complement strand
TCTAAAATAGTTTTTATTAAGAAAGGAAATCACTATTTTCTTGAAGAAGAATTAGAGTAAGTTAAGTATTTATTTGTAAACTGAATTGTTACGAATAATATCATATATTTTAAAAAAAATTTACAAAATATTACCGATAAGAATTTAAAATCTAGTTTTTATTATCTTATTGAATACCACTTGTTGAACAGTATACAAAACTTATAGGTCGATAAAAATTCAAAGAAGAAGGCTAAATTCCGATAGTACTGAGAGCAAGTTTACTGAACAGTTCAGGGCCGTGGTTGATGAACATACTTCGCTTACGATGTTTAATAGAGAGGGAAATAAACAAAAATCTTACTGCGTGATTCGTAAGGATTTAGCCAAGAATTACGAAATTGAAGTAGATGCCTCTGAGGCCCCAATTCTTAATAAAATCATGAACGATCCGGAACCCTACGAGTCGTCTTTAGCGGAGCCTAAAATTTTAGAGCAAGAAGTGTTTCCCATAAACGATGCTATTAAAAATGTGTTTGGAAATGAGGAAGAACTTGGATTAAATTCTATTAAATTAGCAATAGGAGGTAGTCCTTCTGATTATGTAACTGTTGGTATAAATGATCTAATTAAATACAATGTAGCACCAACTCTAACTGGTCTAATGGATTTTGTCAATGAAAACGACGAAAGTATTTTAGGATTTCTAGATTGTGAATATATTAGTGAAGAAGGAAATGTTATCTATTTAAGTTGTGGAAAAAAGGATGTTTCTAAAAATATTCGTTCAATTAAATTGAAAATCCTTGCTTCAATGCAGCAAAGAGGTTTTTTTTTACAGGAAGAGCACAAGTACTATGGTCTTCAGCTTTATCTCATAATTGAAACTTTAAAACCTAATGATGACAAGCTATTAGAATTATTAAAAGAACTTGGAATTGATTGGGAATTAATATTTTTTCGGAGAAGGTTAGCAATTCACGATTGGACGGAGATTGAATGTGATAAAAATCCTGAAAATTTGAAGAAATATCTAAGAACGAAATATAATAATTTAAATTATTTTGATCTGAATAATATTCTTCGAGTTGTTGTCAAAAATGAATTACCGTTTATCGTAGCTGATAAAATGGCATCGTTATTATTTAAAATGAAAGCTGAAAGAACTTTACAATATAAAATAGAAGCCGAACAACAATATGACATTGAATTTAATCGGAAAGCTCAAATAGAGGAACAAAGAGCAGATCTCATTGATAGAATTAACTCCCTCAGGAGACAAAAACAATTGGACCCGAATAACGAAATGATTGCTGATTTAAAAGCATCTCGCGATCGAAAAAACGACTTGGATAATGAAAAAAGAAGAGTAATAGAAAAATTGAGAACATTACGAGAAAAAATAGATAACCCAGAAGATGTTTATTCAGTTTCTCTCAAGAAGGCAGAAATCGCAGCATCAGCAAAACTTGCATGCGCTTATTTAGGAATTGCCCAAGAGATAAAATTTGATCGAGATATTTCAGTCGCTGAAATATTAAAATATCAAGAAGAACTCACAAACATTTAAAAAAAATAAAAAAAAGGGATATTTACTTCTTTCTTTAATTTATTCCAAAAGATAACTTAAGCAAACTGTTGTCCAATTTTCCAACGGTTATGGTTTTTCCAGTCTTTACATTATTTACTGTATAAAGAGCTGGTGCAAATAAACCGGGATCAATTTTGTAAAAATCATATTCTGCTTCTTTAAAAATAGTATTGAATGGTTTTCCATAACTTGAAGACGTACTCGCAGGAGCTTTCTTGAGTAATTCGAAAAGTTCAGCTTCTTTTTCTTTTTCGACATTAATAGTATAAAACGTCTGACCGAGAGCAAACATCGCGTCATTTGGGGGGCCCATAGCAGCAAAATCATCTTTTGCCACTGGTGCAACTGGTACAGTCCCAAAACCGTCCATTATTACATCTAATGGAAAGTGAATTTCGTGTAACTTGTGAATGCCTGTTTCTACGATTCTAGCAGCCACTTGAATGGATCCGACTAAGCCTGCAGTTGGAGCACAAAGGGCATATGTGTTTTCTGCGGGAACTTTACATTTATCAGTCACAATTGCCATTACTTCCTCGTTTGGCATATTTCTTGTTTCAAAAACTATCACGGCACAATTAGAATCATCAATATAATCGATTTCATTGAATAATTCTTCCCCTTTTGCTTTAGCTCGTGCCGGTCCAGAACCTAACGATTGAAAGACGACCTTCTTTTTAATCTTTCCATCTTTTTCCACTTCTTTCTTCAATTTTACGCTCCATCCTGCCAGTTGAGACGCCATGCATGAAATAATAGGTTCGCTCGTGCTTACATTCACAGTAGGAAAGTAATGACCGTCAATAGTAGTACTATTAAATTCAACCGTACCTAAGCCACCCATACAGATTTCCCCTAAGATTCTCCCCGCTTCCCATGTTCCATCTGTCAGATCAATCACAGTCTGACCAGAGCTTAACTTATTAACTTTTGCCCCTAAGATTGCTGCGTTTTCAATGATTTTGTTTACTAATTTTAAAGTTAATTCGTTTATTTTGATCATGTTTTTTCACCAATAGTATTTTTTTTCGTATTTAATATTAATTGAGTATTTATTATTAATTTGATATATTTCGTTGGATAACTTAATATAAATATTCTCATTTGAAATATTGAATATATTAACAAATTACATGAAAAAATGAATGAAACTAGCAAAGCACTTGAAAAGTTAAATACAAGTCTCGAAAAATGCGTGCAATACTTTTTATCACGCATAAAAGGTTTAAACTCACCCGTTCAAATATTCACGCATATTGATGCAGATGGTATAAGTGCGGGAGCGATTTTGGGGAAAGCCTTGTATAGAGAAAAAATGCCTTTTCAAATATCTATATTAAAACAATTAGAAAGAGAAGAAATAGAGAAAATTGCTAATAAGGTAAAGGAACAAAAAGTTTTCATAATATTTTCAGATTTTGGGAGTGGTCAATATGAAGAACTTCAGAGACTATTAGGAAATAAAGACCAATCAGTACCATTCATTATTTTGGATCATCATCTTCCACAAAATATTTCAAATAAGGAAGAGATCGAATTAATAGAATCAATACATGAAAAAACTAGTCCTTGGCATGTAAATCCTTATTTTTATGGAATTGATGGGAGTACTGAAATTTCAGGTGCTGGAATGTGTTATTACTTTGCCAAGTGTTTAAATGAGAGAAATCTCGACCTTTCTTCTATAGCAATTATTGGAGCTACTGGAGATATTCAGAATCAGGGAGATAACAAGACATTTTTGGGAATAAATACATGTGTTTTAAATGATTCTATAAATAATGGTTTTATAAAAGTTGTAAACGACCTCAACTTTTCCCTACTAAAACCCTTAAATGAAGCCATTGCTTATTCAACTGATTTTAAATTGCCTGGGTTATCGAATGATATTAATAGGACATTAAAGTTTTTACAAACCACAGGAGTTCTAAT
>JAEORV010000350.1 GCA_016840695.1 Promethearchaeota archaeon | reverse complement strand
AATTAAAGCAATCTTTTTTCAAAGGATATACAGAAATCATTAAATTAGATTCTGATTATGAACAACGAAGAAAATACTATTATTTTGCAAGATTACTTGTTCATATCGATTGTATAATTCAATATGGTGATAGCTATGTTGATGTTGAAAAAGAAGGTGATATTGCTAGAACTGAAATTCTAAAATTGTTAAATGATGAAAAAATTGACTTTAATAAAAATAAACGGAATACTTAATCTAGCCCCAACTCTTTTTGTTTCTTTTTTTTAAAAAGAAAATAAGTGAAAATTTAATTGCGTATAATCTTTGTTATATTCCCTGACCTCCAAAAAACGCCAATAAGTTTTTTGAGAGCGGAAGGCCGAGCACCAACTGGAGCGCAGGAGTCACGACTGAAAGGAGTGATTGAATATAATTCCTGTTAGTTTCGTCTGACCAACGGGAAGACCTGATTTTTAGTGCAACGATGCCGAAGGCAAAAAATCAGAGTTTGAGAGCCCGAGCTTGTTGTCAATAATCTGCAAAGCAGACTATATTTTAGGGGTGCCCGCTTATTCCCTTTTGATAGTCATTAATAAGTAGTAAATAATAGAAAGCTTTTTAAATCATTAATTATATTCTATTTAATATGACAAGTCAAAAATTAGTCCCAGAAAAAGAATTGGCCACAAAATATAAGATCGGACAGCCAATGAAGAGATTATCGAAAGAAGATGATTGTTATAGTTTAACTTATGCAGTAGGTCAACCAATAAAAAGTATTGGTCTTCCAAGAACAGATCAAGAATTCAAAGAATTGTTTATTAATGTTGGGCAAGTTTTATGGCATTTAAGAGATAACCATCATTTTTTTGAATATGGGGAAAACGAAGAACAAACAGTATTCGATGCTATAGGTCTAAAATTGCCATCTGGAACAACTATGGAAGCAACTCTTAGAAAATATGATGGATGTCGTTCTCCTGCAGTTGGATTAAGTACTGTAAAAGGAGAAGATGGTAGACAATTAGCTATTCCTGAAGCAGGTTTGGTTTATGTTCCAAGACTAGATAGTAAAATTAAAAGAGGAATTTTAGTTGATTTGGTGAGTGCTTATACAAAAAAAGCTTTTGAAACTCCTTATGATGTAAATGAATTAGAAGAGATTACAAAAATACATTCTGAAGAACAAGGAATTGTTTCTCAGTCAGTTGAGGTAAATGACCACGCTATTGCTCTTTTTATTGGAGGATCAATAATTCCACACCTTTATGAGGATAAAATGGATGATTTAGATTATCTTTATTGGAATCCTTCAAAAGTGAAATCTAGAAAACTTTTAGCAAAACCTTTAGAAGATAAATTAGGTTATGCTATTGACTTAGTAAAAACTCAGATTCCTGAAAGAGTTAAGAATTTTGAAGAAGCGATTAAATAATTCTTCTTGACGAAGTCAAGACTATCTGTTGCGAAGCAACTGCGGGCACCCCTTTCTTGCTCGGGCTCTCAAATTGAAACTAATCCTTGTTAAGTGACCCGAACGTAACGAAGTGGAGTGAGAGCGCAGCGCGGTGCGGAGTGAAACGGAGCAAGTTTTTTTGTCACCGATAATATTTAATGCATTGGCACCTCTTCTTTTTATTAGTAATAAGTGGGACGCAAACAAAAGATTTTTAAATTGTTTACTATTCTAAAATAGAGACAATGGATAAGAGAAATTATATTTTAGATATTCCCGGAGATACAGAAGACAATACAACAGAAAGAGGAAGATTTGTTGAAGAACTTTCAGATTTAGTTGTATTTAGACCAGGCACGAGTTTTGGATTTGGTAGAGGAATAGATATATTGAGATTTCCATCAGCTGAATTTATTTATGGTGAAGGCACTTGGATAGATACTGAAAGAGGCAGACAAAATCTTGATGGAAGATGGTGGACTGAACTTGTTTCACAAGATTCCCTCCATAAATTAGAAGGTTTATTGCAAAAATATGGTGTTGATTTTGTTAGAGATACAAACGCATATTCTTTATGTTGTGATGAAACTACAGAAGAATCTGAAAGTTTATTTTTATTCAATTATTATGGTGAAAAACTTCTGTTTGTTTCTTCACCGGTTCAATTATTCTCTTCGAGAGCAGTTGCTTATTTGCCTGAGTTCACTCAAGATGATGAAAGATTGGAAAGAGCATTAGTTGAATCAATGATTGATTTTAGAGATAATACTGATGTTTATGCTCCACATACATCCTATAATTTATTTCCAAGTGAAGAGGAAGCGAGAAGGCATATTCAAAATCATCTTGAAGATGATGTAAAAAGATGCTTAACTGGTTATGGAGAAACTTATGATGCAGTAATTCTTACAGATTCAAATTCTGATTCCGATGAAGAATTAATTTTCCCTGAAGGAACAGAAATTACAGAACAAACAAAAGTAATTCATAGTAATATGTGGTTACCAAAAATTGTTAAAGCATATCCAGATGGAAAAGTTCTAGTAGAAGGACAACAAGAAAATCTTCCTTTATCTCAATATTTTGATAAAAGAGAAGGTATTAAAACATTTAATGGTGTTGGTGCTTGTGAGAGATGTTATACATCTTTAAAAGACAGATTAAAAGAAGATGCAAGAATGGAAGTTATAACATCAAAATGGGATGATTTAACTGGACCAACGGCTGACAGAATAGGGTATGTTTTTGATCCAAGTAGAATTAAGGTAAGAATCATAAGAAAAAATCCAATCAAAATTTACAAAGAAGAGATTGCGTCCCACTCCTAAACTTAAGAATTCTGAGGTGCCAATGCCTAATTTCCAAGATTATAGTTGCTTGAATAGGTGACAAAAAAATTTCACTTAATCCTTGTTAAATTCTTTTTCCATACGCAGTGTGGAAAAATTTCGTCCGAAACGTTTTTTCGTGGGCGTTCTATCAAAGGAGCAAAGCGACACATCAAGAATAAGAATCAAGGGGCTCTGGCGTTAATGTACTAAGCGATTTTCATATCTTATATTTTTAAAAATAAAGTAACCAATCAAAAGGGGAATGGAAGCTAATAAAACAGTTTTATTAGATCCTAAATTATCGATTAAATATCCTATTATTGGGAAGAAGATTACTGAAGTGATATTATTGACTACACTTTCAACTGAACCAAGAGTTGCTCGCATTTCTTTTTTATAGAAGAATTGCTTAAACGGATTCATCATAGGATGCAATAATGAATCTGATGCAAAGTAAACAAAGAAAAAGATTAAACTAAATATTGGTCCTGCAAAAAAGAATAAACTTACCAAAACAAGCAATTTTACAATTAGCATTGCTTCAAGATATTTCTTTTCGGTTTTGAATCTTTTATTAAGATGTTTTGGAATTTGGCTAAATAATGCAGCAAGTAATGAAGCAAAAGCAACAATAATAGCTATATTTTCAGGTTTAACTCCTAAATCTATTAAGAATGGCTGATAAACAATATCTGAGAATAAAAGCATCGTTATTGTCATAAAGATTCCCATCAAGACAAG
>JAEORV010000349.1 GCA_016840695.1 Promethearchaeota archaeon | reverse complement strand
ATTAACTCAAGAACAATTTGACGAAGATCTCCGTAATATCACTAAAATGGATATCAGTAGAGGGAAATTTATTTTAACGTTAAAGTCTGGAGACACGAAAGAAGTCCCACTTAAAGATGTAAAGGCTTATGCCCGTCATAATTGCCATTATTGTGAAGACCTCACGGCAGATTATGCGGATATCTCAATAGGATCAATTGGGTCTCCCGGGGGGAGATCTTCGATAATCACTAGAACCAAGGAAGGAGATGCTCTCCTTAAAAAAGTGGTCAAGAGTGGATTGATTGAATTAGAAAGCTTAAAAGAAATAAAACCTGGGCAAGGTTTACTAGAAAGGATTGCTCTTAGCAAGAGAAAGAACTGTCAACCAATTAAATTACACGAATAATTATTATCATGAGTCCAAAATCATTTCAGGACCTCATTAATGACGTCCATGATAAAGGTATATGTCAAGAATGTGGCGGCTGTGTGAGCTTTTGCAGCTCTGCTGATTTTCACATTATTGACTTTAAAGATAAATACTCACCCCCCGTGTATGTAAAAAAAGATGAATGCCTTGAATGTGGAATTTGTTATTATATTTGCCCCCAAACGCATGTTTCGGATTATGACATTAACAAGACTTTTACTTTTTCAGATTATGATTCTATGCCAATCGGTCCGTATTATGAAATATATTCTTGTCAAGCTACTGACAGTGAATTTTTAAAGAATGGGAGCGATGGAGGTGTTGTTAATTCTATTATTAATTTTTTGATTGAAAAAAAAGAAATAGATGGAGCTATAGTTGCGAAGACTGAAGCCCCATTTTTAAGAGAAGCAACTTTTGTTAATAAAAAAGAGGATCTAATGAAATATTCTGGGGCTTTATTAGATATATCACCACAATTAACTGAAATTCAAAAGTTCTCTACATATACGCATACTATTCCAGAATTGAAGCGATATACAGATAATAAATTAGCAGTGGTAGGAACTCCCTGCCAAATATATACTATGAGATGCATGCAAGAATTAGGTGTAACGCCTTCCCAAAATATTGAAGTATGTTTGGGTTTATTTTGTTTTGAGAATTTTCTATTTGATAAGCATCAGATAAAGAAATTTGAAAATGATTTTAATATTCAACTTGAGAATATAAAAAAAATAAATGTGAAAGAAGATTTAATCCTCACCCTTAAAGATAATAATAGGATAAAAATTCCTTTTAATCATTTGACTGATTACATGCGCCCTGCGTGTAATGCTTGCAATAATTTCACCAATATATATGCGGATATATCATTTGGAGGTTTAGGTTCTCCAGATAAATATACAACCGTAATTTTAAGAACCAAGAAAGGGAAAGATATTATTTCAGAAGCTATTTCTACTGGTGTTATTAAAAAATTGAATTTAGATCCTGAAAATAAGGATAAATTAATTGATCTTATAACTCGATATTCAAGATTAAAAATTCAGCGCTATGAAAAATTTAGTAGCCAAATAATGGAAGCTCATTGAGTTTCTAACAAGATTTTCATTGCTTCTTCAATTGTTAAATGTTTTAGTTCTACTGCTTTCTTATGATGCTCATTGCAAAACCATTCTGCATATGGAGGATGTCCCACCATCCCTTTTTCTTCCATCTTTTTTATCCAAGCGAGATCAGAAGGGCGTTTTTTAAAATAGATCAATCCTCCATCATCTATATCGGCTAGTCTTTTATCGCATATGCAACATATTGGAGGTTTCATCGATTATCCTCTCGCTAATCTTAAAGAAAAATTCCAAAAATATTATAATCTGTAATTTATATTATTTTTTTGTAATTTAATAAGGTTTATTATAATGGGAATATATAAAAATGCCTTTCCTTTCAAAATTCTGTGAGAAGAAAGATTTATTAAGCTTATCATTTAACCTTATATATTCGAATATTTTTGATATTAAAAAAAAAGAGTAAACACAATGGGAACTGAAACTTATGTATTAGGAGTAATTTTAACCATACTCGCAGGAGTAATAGTAAATTGTGGCACTATCATGATGAAGTACGAAATCAACAGACTTCCAAAAGGAGAAGAAAAGTTAATGATGACATTAGTTAAAAAACCAATATGGCTTGGGGGACTCATCATACAGTTAGCCATTTCAGGTGTATTAACAATTGTAGCCCAAATACTCATTGGACCTGCATTGGTTCCAGGATTAATGGCTTCAGGATTAATAATTTTAGCTTTAGGTTCGGTAAAAATACTAAAAGAAAGCTTAAAAACTTCAGAAATAATAGGAATCGTCCTATTAATCATAGGGATCCTTTTTCTAGGATTGAGCACTTTACAAATTGACGCAACAGATGTTAATGCGGTTATTATAAATGTTGATTTCAATGTTCGATTGTTTACCTACACGTTTATTTTTATTTTAGGTTTTATTACATGTAATCTATTACGGAGAAAGTTTGAGAAATATGGTTCAATCCTTATTGCATTTGGCTCTGGTTTATTGTTTGCTGTTGCTAATTTATATCTTTCTCCCTTAATGGCTATTTTTGCCAATCCTATATTACATCCGTGGCAAATCATTATGATGATAATATGTATAGCATTTGTAATACTACTTAATGCGATTGCTATCATTCGAATAAATGTAGCGTTTACGGGTGGAAAACTTTCAAATTTAACGGGAGTACAACAAGTACCAATACAAATCTCCCCAATCTTTGTATATTTCGTGGTTTTTGCTTTACCTGCACCATTTTTATTGGCCATTCCATATCTATTCATTGGTATCGTTTTAATTATTATCAGTACTTTCTTGCTAGGGACACGACAAGCACAAATGGATGAGATCAAATAACCATTCCTTTTTTTTTAAAAAACGACTCTAAATTGGAAAGCATTCAATAATTTTTAAAAACATTTAAAAAATTACGATAAATAACCTTAATTGTAAGGAAATAAAATATTTCAACTAAAAATCACAACTTTAATTGGTGACAAGTGGCAGATTTATTCGGAAAAGAACCCGCTCGAAAAAAACTTCTTGAAGAATTATGTGTTGTGTATGTGTTATATTTTGATGAAGCTTTAGGACATATGCCGCTTGTTATTTATCCAATTGAGGGAGATATGCTTAAAGACAACAAAGCGTTCATGAGACCTATAAAATATCATCCAATATGGTTTTTAGATGTTGAAGAACAATCTGCACTTGATCATATAGATCTTGATTTTAAGAATTTCATATTCTTTGGTAAGAAATTCTTGATGAAATCCGAACGAAAGAAAAAGAGAAGTGGCCTCCAAGAAGATACTCCAGAAGTCGTAGTGGTGATCGTTTCTCTACCCAAAGAAATTGACATGTTTGGTGATGACCTCATTCGAGAGATGACTGAAGAAATTCAAAGCAAGTTTGAAAATCATTTATACAAGATAATTGACGCGGAAAACGCCAAAAAGGAAATCATTCAAACAAAAAAAACTAAAGAATTAATAAAAGAAGGAAACATGATCAAGGACAATCTTTATAA
>JAEORV010000348.1 GCA_016840695.1 Promethearchaeota archaeon | reverse complement strand
CTTATCTTCGTGCTTTTTTTTTTCTTCGAAACTTCTTACAGCTTCGATTTTATAATCTGTGACTGGCTGGGCTGACATGTCTAATTCTGGTTTTTCTATCCCTATTGATGCAGGTGCTTCTATATTTTGAAGCGTTTGCTTCGCTTGCCGTTTCAATACTCTTTGTTTATCTGCTTCTTCAGCAACAGAAATTACTTGAGATTTAATCGTTTCTAATTGGGCTTCAGACCATCCTGATTGAACTAATATTGAAATAGCTGACATGTATTGCTTGACGGAATCATCTAAGAAACCATCATCTTCTAATTTTTTAGCTCCATCCAAAATAGCGAAAGCTTGTTCTTGAAGTTGTTCTATTTGCTCTGTTGCTTGAGAATGTTGAATTCTTTTCCTTTGATTAATTAAATTCTTTATATCCGCGATTCTCGAGTATAAATCACTAAGGCGTTCAGTTAAATATCCACTCTGCTTGAGATCTTCTACTGCCTTTTCGTAATTCTCTAAGGCCTTATCCCAATTTTTTGTTTCTTCAAATTTTTCTGCAACCTCCAAAAATTTTAAAGCGCTTTGAGCCAAATCCATTCTTCGCTCCATTTTACTCTGTCCTCTATTGTTATTAAATTCTAATTATACTGGAAAGGTTAATTATACAAATAATTATTACATTAAAAGTATCCGCACTAAGTTAAATTTTTTATCTGCCATTCTTTTTACCGAATTAATCATGGAAAAACAAGAAAAGGATATTATTATAGATTTTGAACCAATCTCAAGAAGAATTATTATTCCAAAAAATAAATCATTTCACGAGATCTTGACAAAAGTAGGGATAAAAATTAGAACACTATGTGGGGGATTAGGAACCTGTGGAAAATGTAAAGTACTTGTTCAAGAAGGGAGAGAATTTTTGAATACTCCTACTAAATCTGAGTTAGAACACTTAAGCGGCGCGGATATTTCTAATGGTTGGAGATTAGCATGCCAAATAAAAGT
Organism: Promethearchaeota archaeon; assembly: GCA_016840695.1. Lineage (GTDB taxonomy): Archaea > Asgardarchaeota > Lokiarchaeia > Sigyniarchaeales > SOKP01 > FT1-020. The sequence goes on along the minus strand of JAEORV010000348.1, from coordinate 2,536 downwards.
TAACAATGAATTGATTCCAAAAATTGTAAAAGTAGATCCTCCACAATTTCGAGTATTTTTACCAGAAGAATTAATTCTTGAGGATTTTAAAATCCTTACTTCGGGTGAGCAAAAAGATATCCATTTAAAACCGGCTGTTAGAAAATTGTATTTAGAAGTAAAAAAACCTTCGCTAGAAAATCCCGTGCCAGATCTGGAGAGAATAATTAATTCTGTTACTCTAAAGGATAAAAACTTTCTTAATGATGAAAATTTAAACATAGACTTTAAACTATTAAAGAATATTCCCGATATATTAAGAGACGGCGATCATAAGGTTTCGTTAACCTTTCTAAACGGAAATTACGATGAACTTATATCTTGTGAGCCGGGAAACACTGTAAACGAGAATTATGGGATTGCCTTTGATATTGGTACTACAACGATTGTAGGATATTTAATTAATTTAAATAACGGTAAAACATACTCAGTTTCTTCAATGCTTAACCCTCAAACTGCCTATGGAGAGGATGTTATCACTCGGATTACATATATCAAGGATAATGAAAATGGACTAAAAGAATTAAATTCAACGGTAATTAACGCGTTAAATACTATTATATCAAAGAATTGTGATAAAGCAAATATTAAACCAACACAAATATACGAAGCGACAATTGTTGGTAATTCCGTAATGCACCATATTTTCTTAGGTTTAAATCCAAACTACATTGGTCAAAGTCCTTATGTTCCAGTAATACAACGAGAATTGAATGTAAAATCGTCTATTATAGGTTTAAACATTTCCCCAGGAGGGAATGTACATGTGCTTCCAGTTATCGCGGGATTTGTGGGAGCTGATACTATGGGTGTTATCATCTCGTCATCTATTGAAAAAGAAAAGGAATTAACGCTTGCAATTGATATTGGTACCAATGGAGAAATAATAATTGGCAATAAAGACTATTTAATAACAGGATCTTGTGCAGCTGGTTCAGCGTTGGAAGGAGCTCATATTAAAGATGGAATGAGAGCCGCTTCTGGAGCTATTGATTCGCTAAGGATTGATCCTGATACTTTTGAAATATCATATACAACTATTAAAAATAAGAAGCCAATTGGTATTTGTGGATCAGGTTTAATAGATCTAATTGCAGAAATGTTAAGGGCCAAAATAATCACCCGAAGTGGCAATTTCAATAAAAATCTTCATGACATGGAGAGAATTGTTAAAAAGGATAAATCAACCGAATTTATCGTTGTAAAGAAAGAAGAAACTTCCTTAAATCGAGATATTATTATATCGCAAGGAGATATCAGACAACTGCAAATGGCCAAAGCAGCGTTTTATTCAGGAATGAAAATCATCTTAAATGAATTAAAAATTGAAAAGACAATAAAGCAAATATTTTTAGCTGGAGCCTTTGGAAATTACATAGATAAAGATAATGCAAAATTTATAGGAATGATTCCAGACATTTCTAGCGATAAGATTTTTCAAATTGGAAACGCAGCTGGGTCAGGAGCACAAAATTGCCTTTTAAACCTTGATTTAAGAAAGAAAACAAGGGAATTATTAAAAAAAGTAAAATATGTAGAGATTGCAACTAAGAAGGAATTTCAAAGAGAATTTGCAGAAGCAATGTATTTTCCCCACATGAATCTTGAATTATTCCCAAGTCTTAAAGAATATGAAAATATACCAAAGAGATGAAGATCTACATAATACTTTTTTACTTAAAGTTAAATAATAAAATTCACTTAATGATTTTATAAAAGTTTTCAAATAAATAAATTATTAAATACGATTTTAGATATTAGAATATATAGATTAAAATTTTAAAAAATACAAATCGTTAAATTTAAAGGAGTAGAACCTCTAAATGTCAAGTTTTAAACTGAAAGTATTGCTCACTGGAGCTGCCGCCGTTGGAAAAACAAGTTTGGTTCAGAGATTTATTAAACAAAGATTTGCCGCAAATTACAAGTTAACAGTTGGCGTAGACATCTTGACAAAAGATGTAGAGTTTAGACCAGGGGAAATTGCTACCCTCTCAATATGGGATATTGGAGGGCAACAAAGATTTGAATTCATCCGAAGTACCTTCTATAAGGGTGCAGCTGGAGCTTTGCTAGTATTTGATCTTACTCGAGAGCAAACTTACACGGAAACACGAAAATGGCTAACTGAAATAAGGCAGTTTGCCGGAGCAGATATTCCATTTGTATTAATTGGGAACAAGGCTGATCTTATTGAGGATGTCGGAGAAGTTATCGACAGGAATGAAGCAAAAGCTTTTGCTGAAGGAGAAGGAAGTATTTACATTGAAACATCAGCAAAAACAGGTGTAAATGTTGATGATGCTTTTACAGAGCTCACACGCCGAATCATTGATTCTAGGTCTTAAATTTTAGAGACTTTCTTTTTCTATCAAGATATAAATTCTTATTACCAATTTTTAATGGTTTAAAATCATTTTTTATATCAGATCGTCGTGTATTACTTTTATAGCATCAATTACGGATTCTTTTTCAACCACTAAAGATAAGTTCAATT
>JAEORV010000347.1 GCA_016840695.1 Promethearchaeota archaeon | reverse complement strand
TTGTCTAAAATATTGAATAATTATTAAAAAATCTTAAATATTTTAGAAACAATTCATATTTATCCACTTTATAGGGAATATATATTCTAAAAAAAAAACAAACAAACAAAAAAAAAATGATTTAAAAATGGTTGATATAACAGATACTCTGGATTGTTCGGGCGATGTTTGCCCCTATCCAGACGTAAAAAGTAAGAGAAAAGTAAAAAAAATGAAATCAGGAGAAGTTCTTCAGATTTTAATTGATTATCCCCTTTCAGCTGAGAGAATTCCAGAAACAATGGCGTCTTTAGGACACGAAGTTCTCTCTGTTGAAAAAACGGGGAATTCTGCATGGACTATCCTGATTAAAATAAAATGAGGTAAAAAAAAATGGACTTATATGCATTAATAGGTGGACTGATAGTTGGAGCACTTTTTGGTTTTGTGCTACAGAGTGGACGCTTTTGCATGAATTCGGCTTTCAGAGATATATTATTATTAAAAGAATTTAAATTAGCGAAAGCTGTAGTTATTGCAATAGTTGTTGAAATGGTTGGCTTTGGAATATTTGCTGCTGCTGGAGTGATAACTCTTGCACCTAAAGCATTTAACGTAGGAGGCTCTATCGTTGGTGGTTTGATATTTGGTATCGGAATGGTTCTAGCTGCGGGATGTGCAAGTGGAACTACGTACCGAGTTGGTGAAGGCATGATGGGATCCTTAGTTGCTGGTATTGGATTAACAACCGGAGCATTAGCAGCGAGTACTGGATTTCTCGGTGGAGTATCAACTGCTATAAAAAGCGTTAGTTTAGGTCAACTTACAGTCTTTGGAGAGTACAATGCTGGTTTAACACCGATTCTAATGATTGTAGTAGGGATTATCTTAGCGGTGGTAATATTCTTTTTCTGGGGGCTTCCTGGATTTAAAAAGAAAAGAGAAGCCGGTGGACCTTTGATTAAAACGGATGATGTTGTTGCGCAAGTCTTTAAGAAAGGATATCCATATTGGGTTGCGGGTATCACTGTTGGAATTGTAGGGATTGTCGGATATGTTGTTAGTGCTGGATCGGATGGTGCTCTTGGTGGCGGCGGAGTCTTGGGAATTACTGGAGGTTGGATGGGTCTAAGTAAATATATAACATTAGCTGATCCTGTTGTGTGGGCTGGTTATATAATCTTAGGTATTGTACTAGGATCATTCATAAGTGCTCTAATCGCTGGTGAATTCAAGTTGAGGATTCCTAAAGATGGAAAAACCTTGTTAATTCAACTCATCGGTGGGTTGATAATGGGATTTGGCGCTGTCACGGCTCAAGGATGTAACATTACAAATGTTTTAGGTGGCGTTCCACAACTTTCCATACATAGCATAATGGTTGGCGTTTTTATTCTGCTTGGTTGCTGGATAATGACATATCTTCTTTTCATGAGAAAAGAGGATTAGAGGAGGAACTAGGTGATAATAGATGGCTCGGTTAGGAATACTTTTCTTTGACGGTCCTTATCAGAAGCAATCGCCTGAAACGGTATGCAATTTAGCGAGCGCCGCGTTAGATAAAGGCCATGAAGTTCGTATTTTTTGCTACATGGATGCCGTTAATGCGGTATTGGAAAATCAGAAAAAAATTGAAGGGATCTATAACATCGAAGAAGGTTTTAGAGAGATTCTAGAAAAAGGAGCCTCTGTTAAATTATGTAATCTATGTCTCTTGGTCAGAGGAACTATGAAAAACTGTTTAAAAAGGGAATGCGGCGATGTGAAACGAGCAGGAACTCCTGATCTTGCAAAGATAATTGAAGAAACCGATAAATTAGTAGTTATTTGCTAAGGTGATCACAAATGTCAGAAGAGAAAAATGTTGTTATACTTTTGAGGCAACCTCCTCACGGAACACTCTATCCTGTAGAGGGTTTAAGGATGTCGGTAGCAGTAAGCGCAGATTTTGATCCAATTACCGTGGTAATTAACGATGCAGTGTATGCATTCATTAAAAGCGTGGATAAAACGATGTATTCAATGCATGTAGACTTTTTAAAAGGTATCGATTTAGATATCTTTGTTGATAAAAAGTCGCTTGAAGAACGCGGCATTAAACAGGACGATTTAATCGATCAGGTTGAAGTTAAAGGACACGATGAAATTCTAAAACTGATTGCGGATTCAACCGTAACCATACCATTTTAGGAGGAGAGATAAAAATGAGCAAAAAAGTGTTATATTTTGTTTCAAGTGAAGATAGTACTGGAATAGACCTTGCAATTGAACACGGGGACGATGATGACGTGACAATTCTTTTACTTCAGAATGCCGTATATTTCGCAAATAAAACTAATAAAGCTATTTTAAACGCGCTTGATAAAAAAAAAACCGTAGTTGCATGTAAACCAGACGTAGATATTCGTGGATTAAATGATCTCATCTCTGATAAAATTAATTTGGTTACAATGGAAGATGTAGTTGATTTAATCTTTACAAACGATACCATTATAAACATGTAGAAAATAAAAAAATTTTAATTCATTTTTTTTTTTAATTTTAATTTTAAGACAAAAACAATGTACTGAATCACTCTAATTCGATTGATCATTAAGGAGAAGATTACCATGAAGTTGAATGAAAAGTCGTTTGAAATTAGCATTGCAATTGATGACAAATGTGCGCTAAATGGATATTTGACAGTTTTCGGATTTTCTGCTTTAATATATAATCATATAACTCAAAATCTTATTTTATTTGATACAGGGAGTAATGGAGATATTCTAGTCCATAATCTTTCCAAATTTAATGTGGAAATCAAAGAGATTAAAAAAGTTATCATTTCTCACGATCATTTCGACCATACTGGTGGTTTAAGTGTTATTTTAAAATCCAATCCAGATATCGACGTGTTTATTCCACATAACGATTTAATGCGCTTGAAAAGAGTGTTTCCAGAAGCAAAAATGCATGGTGTAGATGAGAGGACCATGATCGAAGAAAATGTCTTTTCATCCGGGCAGCTGGGTTCTCACTTTTCTGAACAATGCTTGTTCCTGAAAACACTTGATGGCGGCATTTTACTTATTGTAGGATGCACTCACCCCGGTTTAGAAAACTTTATCTTAAAAGGACGAGAAATTGGTAAAATAAAAGCAATAATCGGGGGTTTTCACGGATTTAATAAATATTCTTATCTAGAAGGAATCGATTTTATTGGAGCCTGTCATTGTACGGCTCACGCAAGTTCAATTCAAAAAAGGTTTCCAGATCAATTTAAGAGAATTTGCGTGGGATCAAGTTTTTCATTCTAATTTTTATCGCTATCTTAAATCCTCTCTGATTTCACCATTCGGGAGCATGTTATCAGGATGATATTTCCTGCTCTCTTCAAGGTGATACCTAACACAATCTTTATTACCAATTAGACAATAATTATCAACCCATTCTTTCTCAAGCAAGCCTTTTTTTACAAAAAAATTAATAGGACAACAATGATACCATTTACATGTTTTATCTGTCATTTCAAGAGCTCCTTTTATTGTTTCTTGCTGTAATTATAGGAACT
>JAEORV010000346.1 GCA_016840695.1 Promethearchaeota archaeon | reverse complement strand
CGTCCCTATTAATCCCACTATATAGAAAAGGATATGGAACAACCGAGTATGATCCTCTGAATTCCTTAGCGACGAAATAGATTTGTTTATTTACATCGTCAGCGACAATTATAGTGTTCCAACCCATACTAAATAATGAAGAAACCCCTCCAGCACTTTTGAAAAAATCATCATCTAAATCTGCTCGATTAACAAGTGCAAAGACCCCAGTCCTACTAAATCTAGTTCTATCATATATGATATCTTTCATCGGGTGTTGTGATAATGTTCCTCTTCCGAACATCCCAAATCCACGCAATTTATCATAAAATATTTTAAATAACCATCTATGAAATTTTCTAGATGTGGATACAATTTTCTTTTCAAGTTTACTTCTATATCTATCTTTTAATAATAGTTCGGCAAGTGTAGCATCAGACTTTACTGGAAAAGGAACACATTTAATTCCAACCAAAGCAGGACCTTCTGGGGTTTCCATTTTTACCCAAGTAGGTTCTAATGATAACGTACCACTTTCTATTCTTCCAAGATCAACTTTAGCAGGACCCGCTCTTTGTCTATCTTTTGCCTCATCTCTTGCTCTTTTTATAGTATCCCAAGAAGCTTGCCACATCTTATCTATATAATCTCTTTCTGCTTCATACTCTTTTCGGGCATCTGCCTGATCTTTTGCGAAGTCTTGTTTTTTATTTTCAATTTCTTCATCTATCTTTCTTTTTTCTTCTGCCGTCGCTGGTTTGATATCTTCTAATCTTTTTATTTCTTCTTTATGGGCATCTTCTCTATTTTTTTGTGCCTGTTTTACATCATCCGCTATTTCTTTTTCTCTATTTCTTCTGTCTCTACTGAAATCCGACCATATTTTATCTATTTCTCTTTGTTTCTCTTTTGCATTCAGATCACTTCTTGAATTTACCGCATCCAAAGCTTGTCTTGCTTTATCTTCACGTTGTTGAGCTATTACTGCTTCCTTCTTCCTTCTTTCTTCTATTTCTTTCTCGCTCTTTGCTACGCCTCTTATTCCTTCTATTAGATGAACTCTTCCTGCTCTATCAACTTCATATTTTTGACGTGTTATCCTCATTACCTGATCTAATCTATTAACCAGAATATATCTCTCAATTGAATGTGCAATACCTGGAAGAATATTTGGATTTACAGTCTGTGAAGACAAAACTGGATATATAAATACAGTCATATCATTTCTCCATTACATAAGAAAAACTGATTTTCTAGGGTCTTTCTTTTTATTAGTTTTATCAAAAGGTCTTTTCACTGATTCGATGGGATCCTTCATGCAGAATTCATTTTTATAAAGGCAATATTTACATTGCTCATTATCTGCATTTATAGGATCGGGAGCTTTTTTCGCGGAGATCGCAAGAAGGAGTTGTGGTCCGTAATTCAAAAATTTATTTGCTAACGCTTGATCGTACGGAATATCAAACGGGATAATCTTCTTAAGATGTCTTATAATATAAACAACAGTTATTGTATCAATCGAATACTCATATTCTGTGTTTAAAATATAAGCATAAACTAATCCCTGATGATAATGAGCTTTGATATATTGATTTTTAAATTTCTTATCGTCGATGCTTTTTAATTCTACAACACAATTATCTTTTATTGCATCGACTCTACCTTTAACCTTAAACTTTTCACTTACAATAGTTTTTTCGGTATCGGTAAAATCATAGAGTCCTTGAATCGCATCGTGGATTCGATCCCCCACCTTATTTATTAAATAGAGATAAGAGAAATTGTACATTTTGTTTATATCAACGGGAAATTTCATTCTGACATAATATGCCCGTCTAAGGCATCCAAGCAACTCAGTTACTGAGATAAATGGGCGCTCATATGATTGAATCTTTTTGTGCTCATCTACTAATTTCATTCTCATTAAAGATTCAAACCTTGAAACATCAAATCCTTTTGAGAATGGAGTATCATGATAAAGAGGGTTGTCAACAGGAATATCTTTATATCTTTTTTTAAGAGCTGTAATGCTGTCAATCTGGTCGACTGTACAGTCTTCGATAATATTTTTTACATTCTTTGTAGCAACCCTTTTATCTTTTTGTTTAGTGGGGCGCTGATTTTCTAAGTAATCAACTAATCCTGAATACTCTTTAGTCAGAGATGACATCATTGATATTTAGAATGTCGATTGCTGAATCAACAAGATTTTCTCTCAGAATTTTGTAAGCATCTTCGACAATCTGACCTTCCCACTCATTCATTTTTGCGGTTTGCTCAGATGTACTTTCAGCAAGAGTTCTTGCGATCAAAAGATTGTCAATTGCCAAACTGAATGCTTTTGTTCTGATTTGCTCTTTTACGACCTCTTCCATTACACCTTCTGGGTTATTTGAGAGCTCTTCTTTGACTACACTCTTGATGTCTTTTCGACCTTTTTCAGTAACAACTAACTTCTTACAATTTTCTCTAGCAATTTTAGCACTAGATTTTGCCATCTCATTTAGCTGTTTGCTATCTACTGAATCGAATATTGGTGCAGGAGTGTGATCAATCAATTTATACATCTCAACCATGATTGACATTAGTGCCCCTTTGGTATTCATATAATCCTCTATTAAGGCGGGGCAGCAACCTTTCATTTTAGTTACTGACTTACCGAATAGAACGTAGTCCATGGCATAAAAGTTTTCAAGTACTCTTATTTTTCCATCTTTACTTAACATTGTCATTTCCTCCTAATAAGAAAAATTACTTTCCTCGTCTTCGAGAATTTCAAGAGATATTCTTTTATTATCTCCAGAAAAATTTGTGTTCTTTATTGCTAACACCAAAACTTTAAGCGATTCTATGCTACGCCCTCTCTTCCCGATTACTTTTCCGCAATCAGATTTCGCAACCTTCACTTGAATTATTACCGATTTTGTAGATACTGATGAAAATACCTGTACTTCATCTGGATTATCTACAAGCTTCTTTACTGTGTATTCTACATATTCTCTTAAAAATTCAGCTATGCTAATGCTCATCTTTTCCCTCCTATAACATAATCAGACTCACTTTTTCAGTTTAAGTGCATATAAATTTATAGTATGTTCTTAATTGAGCATTACTTTAGCATCCAACTTTTATTCAATTACAGGATTATATTTTTGAATAATCTCAACGTCGATTGCTTCTTTTACTGCTTTATCCCATTCTTCTTTGAACTTAGCATCTTCGTTATAGAGATTTTCAGCATCCTTAGTTCTGAATTTTTTATCAGGATAAGATTTCAAATAATTCCAAGCTCCTGATTGAAGTCTTTTATTCTTTACTAAGAAGTTATAGTTAGTTCTAAAATTATTGAATCCTGTAACAAAAGAACCAACTAGTTCTATTTCAACATTTGGAGGAAATAACTTATTCTTTACTGTTCTAACTGAAGTCATTATTCCTTCAAATCCTATTTTTTCTGGATCCAATGCACCCTTTGCTTTCATTTCCAAAAGTGTAAAAGCATTAAATTTTAATACATTTCCTCCTGGCATTGATTTTCCAGTTGACAT
>JAEORV010000345.1 GCA_016840695.1 Promethearchaeota archaeon | reverse complement strand
CTTCTTTATATAGTATCTATTTAAGTTTTTTTTAGGGAGTTATTATAATTCTAAAAAGATTGAATTTTTTACATATACGATATTATAATAAGTATGATTAATCCCTCTGAAATTGTTGAAGAAATACAGAAGAAATACAAAATCATTGGTAGAACTGAAGAATTAAAAAAAATTATCTTAGCTCATTCAGTTGGTAAAAATATTTTAATTGAGGGAGAAGTAGGGGTAGGTAAGACTACTCTTGCGAAAGCAGTATCATCCTATTACGACTCGGAGTTTTATCGGATTGATTGCAGCGAAGACAGCCTTACTCATAACCTGGTTGGATATTTTGACCCTCCTTTAGTAATTGCGAAAGGTTATGTCGAGGATTCTTACGTGTATGGTCCCCTTCCATCTGCCATGTTAAAGGGCGGGTGTTTATTCATTAACGAAATCAATAGAATGCCTGAGAGCACACAAAATGCCTTATTAACTTCCTTAGACGAGAAGATTCTAGATATTCCAAAATTGAAAACCATTAAGGCGAAAGAAAACTTTTTTGTAATTGCCACGCAAAATCCTGCCGCTCACATAGGTGTAACTGTTTTAGGAGAGGCTCTCAAGGATAGATTCGTGTGGATCAAGTTGAATTATCAATCACCAAAAGAAGAAATGCAAATCATCACTCAAGAAGTTGGTTTAAATGGAGAACAAGCTGAAAGAATTGCTAAAATTTCTCAAGAAATTATCCAGATCACCAGAGATAGCACGGCGTTGCGTAGAGGAAGTTCAATTAGGGGCTCAATTGATCTTGCTGCACTAATGAACCAAAATAGTAAAGTCAATAACTCGAAAGATTGGGTTGAAGCGGCAATCATGGCCCTATATAACAAGATCGAGCTCGAAGACGGCATTAACAAGTCGAAAACCGAAATCATTGCTGAAATTGTTCTGGCAGTATTGAATAGTTCGGATTTTCAATAATCGATGATTTCTCTGCGGAAGATTCCGAGGAGATTGAGAATGGACGGCTGCACGTGAGGTTAACTGATAGACCTCCTGATAAAGAAATATTAAAGTTTGAAATAATTAGGAAAAAAAAGAAAAAACCCGATTATTACAGGCACCTTGCTAACACTTTAGATTATAAGGAAATCAAGGAATTAACCTACCTGGCGATCCAATACAAAAATCTTGAAGCAATAATGGGGATGCTCAAGTCGAACGTTTATGCCGCAACAGATGCTCTCGATTGTGAGGAAGGCGTAAAATTCTTCTCACAAAAAGCAGAAGAATCGGGCGCATTCGTACCGGAAGTGTATTTTTTCGTGAGGCGTCCCATTAGCGAGAAATACAAGTATATATTCAGGAGATTGGCTCGTCAAAGCATCATCAAGATGTCGTTAAAAATAACAAGCAAGGGAATCAGGGGACAATTCAGGAAAACTATCCCCCATTACGAAATTGGAATGCCAGAATTTGATTTAGACGAAACAATTCAACACAATCCTTTGAAAGTATATAAAAAGAGTTTGAGCCACAAGGACATCTATGGAATTAAAAGAAAGCGGCAGAAACGAAAAGTAGTTATGATACTCGATACCAGTGGGAGCATGTACGGGCGGCTCCTGCTAAACGCTGCGCTTACTACTTCAGTTCTTGCTTATAACATGGATAAAGAAGATTATAGCATAGTGCTTTTTAACTCCACGGCAATGACGCTAAAAAGGATCGACGAGAAAAAATCGGTAACCAACATAATAGACGAAATTTTGGATTCTGAAGCCGTTGGTTTTACAAATATCCATATAGGCCTGGAGAAAGGCTTAAAAGAGTTAAATAAAGTTAGAGATATTACAAAAAATAAATTTGGTATCTTAATTTCTGACGGAAACTATAATCGTGGAGAGGATCCATTGGAAATAGCAAAAACCTATCCTAAGCTTCACGTGATTGGAATGCCCGCAGATAATGATGCTGATAGAGGGATCGATACCTGCCGGGACTTAGCCAAAGCAGGTAAAGGGAAGTTTTATGCCGTAGAAGATTACAAAGAAATTCCTCGAGCATTAATCAATTTATTATCGCAACATTAAATATATTAAAAACCGCGACTCTATTATTTTTTTAATAATAGGATGTTGATCTAATAAGTATTACTTATTCATTTCGAAAGGTTCGATGAAGATTGGTACGACCTCCGACAGAAAAAAACATTTGTCTTCGATGTAAGGGAGCAAGATTATTATGTGGGAAAACATCGTGCCCAATCTTATTAAAGCAATCCGTTTTAAAATCGATGCTACCCTACGAGTTTGGTAAAACAAAGCGTAATGTAGAAATCTTTGGTGCAAGTCCACCTGGTTTTTTTGTTGGTAGATATAATTATCCAAACGTAAATATCGGACCTCTGGTTCCATTCAATGAATTTGAAACCAATGTTACAGATTATCATGTTCTCGACGCTCCGGAACTTTGGTATGGAAAACAAATGATTGATGTTATCCAATATAGGAGTAGCTTGGTCAGAAATAATTTCAAAATGAACGTGTTTGTAGGTAAGCAAAGATTAAAAAACACTTTAACCATAAAAGTTTCAAAATTGTTGGATGCTTCTCAAGAACTTTCAATGGCGGCTCGTCCCGTCGACACGGAAACCAAATTAGAAAAAATGAATTTAGGAATAATGATGGATAACCATGCTCTCCCAATAGGTCCTACTGGAGTCACTGAAAAAATAAGAATTACCGAAAACGTGAAAGTACATCCAAAAGTGGATTATTGCGTATCAGATATAGACTTGAATGCTAACGAGGCAATATCAGAACATCTTTACATAAAAGGACACGTGCCCCAGTCAACGATCGAAAGGGTATTTTCGGCAGGACTACTTGGCCAGAAAAAAAGGCGTAGAATCGTGCCAACGAGGTGGACTATTACCGCAATTGATGACATGATCTCGAAGAGATTGATTAAAGAAATCAAAAGATTTCCCGAGATAAACGATCATCGTATTTTTGAGGGAAGTTATTTAGATAACCATTTTAAAATACTATTATTTCCGGGTAAGTTTGCATTCGATATGAACGAGGTGTGGGCTCCTAATACGCTCTGGAACATAAACCTTAATGGAGATAATAGAAATCTAAAACCCCAAATAATGAATGATTTTGAATTTTATCAAGGTCGGAAAAATTACGCAAGCAACATTACTGGAGCATATTATGCTGCCCGAAAATCAGTTTGCGAATATTTATTTAGCATTAGGAAGCAAGCAAGAGTCCTTATCTTTAGAGAAGTGCGAGGGGGATACTTGGTTCCTTTAGGCGTGTGGGTTATACGAGAAACGGTAAAAAACGCAATGGAAACGTCTATTCCAATCATTATCGATAATTTTGATGATTCACTTGTTAAGATGGCTGAGGGGTTAATGGTGAACCTTAAACAATGGAAAAAAAGTAGCAAGATGGTGGACTTCATCAAAAACCAAAGGACTATTGACGACTACTTGTAACCCTTTTTGTCCAAATCACTAGCTCTTAAAGTTTAATAA
>JAEORV010000344.1 GCA_016840695.1 Promethearchaeota archaeon | reverse complement strand
TAAATTCTTTTTATTCTGGATTCTATGAAACTCAAAGTGAGAGATTGATAGACTACAATATTAATATAACTTCATTAGCAGGGATTTTTTTGGCATTAATGTTAATTCCGTTAATTCTTCTACTAGGTGTTAGAATACTGCGTGATGCTTTTAAAACAACTGGAGCTTTAAGAAAGAAGTTCTTACTGATATCATTTGGAGCTTTTTGTTATGGAATTTTTGGATTGCTTGAAGGCTTCACTCAACCTGGGATAACAGTAATTATTGTTAGAATCGGATATTTATGCAGTTTTTGGTTTTTGTATTTTGGATTGAAACCGATTAAAGGATAATCTAGGTAGTTATACTTAAACTATAAAAATGAATAAGTTATAATAATTTTTATGTCTAAAGTGAATGAAAATTATGAAAAATTACGACGACTATTGAGTCCACCTATGGGTGTTCAACTGCATAAAAACGAGCTCACGGATAAGTTATTACGAAATATTTATACCGAAGACGAGGCATTCATTGTCGCAAATGGTATTAAAAAACCCTTGAGACCCGTATCAGTTAGAAGTATTAAAAAGCGGGTTAAACTCCCTAAGAAACAATTGAAAGATATACTAAACGATATGGAATATAAGGGTAAAATTCTTAAAATTGGACGTTTTTTCCTCATCCCTCCTTATTTACCAGGCTTATTTGAATTTTATTTTACTCATGATAGAGATGATCCAGAGAAATTGAAAGCTGCAGGGGAAGCTCATTACGAGCTAATAAGACAAGGCTTCCATAAAGAACATTCGCAATCTGGTGAACCACTGTATCGCGTGATACCCGCAATCGAGCCTACTGAAAAAGCGATTGAGATAAGTCAAACCTTGGATATTAAACACGAAATATTGCCCTACGAAGTTCTTGAGAAATATCTTTCAAAGAAAAAAAGATTCGCAGTTCAAAAATGTAGTTGTCGAAACGCAGCAGAATTAGCAGGAGAACCTTGCAAGTGTACTAAAGAAAATTATTGCGTGTCTGCGGGTTTTCTAGCAACCCGCGTGATAGAAAGTGGAGTGGGACGCGAAGTCACTCTTGAAGAGCTAATGGAAATAATGAAAAGAGCTGAAAGAGAAGGACTCGTTCATGAGACAATCAACATCCAAAATACTTCCGTGTTCATCTGTAATTGTTGTTCGTGTTGTTGTGGTTTTTTGAAATCAGTAAAAGAGCTTAACAACAAGAAAGCGGTTGTTATTTCTAATTTTGATCCAATTATAAACCACGATCGGTGTGAATCATGTAAAACTTGCGTCAATATATGTCCCATGTCTGCTATTGATTATGTTGAAGACAAACCAGTAATAAGATTGGACGATTGTTTGGGTTGTGGTTTATGTGCGTCCAATTGTCCTCAAAATGCAATCACCCTGAAAAAAGTTAGAAACACTATTCCCATAAAGAGCACGCTAAAACTTTTAAGAACAAATGCCAAGAGAAGAAAACAGGATCTTTCTAAATGAGCATTATAATTCTAGCTTTTTTAACTGCTCATCGAGTTCAATCAATTTTTTCATGGCCTCAATGGGAGTAAGGGAATTAATATCAATTTCCTTCAGTGAATGAACTAAACTCTGAATGTTTTCGTCTAAAATCTTTTCACTCTTGACTATAGGCTTGAAAAAGGATGTTTGTACCGTTCTCTTCACTTTATATGAATCTTTACGATGTTTTTTAGGAGATTTGGCAGAAATCTCATCATCTTTTCCTAGTTTTTGAAGTTGTTTTTCTTTTTGTCCTATTAAATGGTCATATTCACTTAATTTTTCTTTCTTTTGCACTAATTCTAAATTTATTCTCTCTAAGATCTTTTTTTTTTCGTTAATGATCTTTTCGTGATACTTTCCGGTAAACGCGCCATTGCCGTTTTCCTTAACGGTTGTCTTAAATGGATCTTTATCTTCTATTTGCTCAAGAATTTCAAAAGCCCTAATGATGACATCATCAGGAATTCCTGCAAGCTTTGCCACGTGTATACCGTAAGATTTATCAGTACTTCCAGGTCGTAACTTTCGAACGAAATTGATGGTCCCATCGTCATTTTCAATAATATCTAAATGGTAGTTCTTTATTCGAGGTAAATTTATTTCTGTTAATTGGTGGTAATGCGTGCTAAAAAGTGTTTTTGTCTTTAGTTCGTGAAGTTTCTCAAGAGTTGCCATAGCTATGCTCTGTCCATCGCTCGTACTTGTCCCCCTCCCTAATTCGTCTATGATGATGAGGCTTTTAGGAGTAGCATAATTTAGAATTTTCGCTGTTTCGGTCATTTCGATCATGAAGGTACTCAATTTTCTGGCAAGATCGTCTGAAGCTCCTATACGAGTGAAGATCTGATCAATAATCCCTATCGTTGCTGATTTTGCTGGAACGAAACATCCCATCTGGGCAATAATACATGTTAAAGCAACTTGTCGCAAGTAAGTGCTTTTCCCTGCCATGTTAGGGCCTGTAATGATTAATAGTTGCTCGTTTTCAACATCTAAATAGCAATCGTTAGGAATGAACGGTTCAGTCGCGTTTAATTGCTCAACTACGGGATGTCGTCCTTCCTTTATCACGATTTTTGAATCGTTGTTAACCATTGGTCTACAATAATTATATCGTTCCGAAATTTCGGCAAAACACGCTAAAACATCGATATTTGCAATGTTTTTTGCCGTTTCCAAGATGTTTTTAGTTTCTTTTATGACTTCATCCCTGATAGTGCAAAATATATCATATTCGATATCGCTGATTTTTTCTTCGGCAGACACGATTTTTTCTTCGAGTTCCTTCAATCGCTCTGTGGTATACCGCTTTGCGTTTTTCAAAGTCGATCTTTCAATAAAATCCTCTGGAACTTTAGAAATGGATCTAAGAGTGTTGTGAGTTATCTGGATGTAGTAACCCAGGATGTTATTGTGCCCAACTTTTATCCCTGCGTTTAAATTCCATTTTTTTTTCAATTCCTCTTCGTATTGAAGAATATATTTCATTCCGTTATTCAATAAATCTCTTAATTCGTCTACTTGATCATTAAAACCTTCTTTAATGATATTTCCTTCCTTGATCGTAGTCGCTGGGTTATCTTTTATTGAGACTGCTATAAGACTGCGAATTTCCTTAAAGTCATTTATCTTTTTAAGAAAATCGGAAATTTCAGGAATATTTGCTTTTTCTAATAGGTTTTTTATTTGTGGGATGTTTTCTAGCGAATTTTTGATGTGTAATAAATCCCTAGCGTTTGTTCGAGCTGTAAAATTTATCCTATTTATATATCTCTCGAGATCGCCAACAACCCTTAATTGATCCCTTAAATCTGACCTTAGAAAAATGTCGTCTTTAAACTTTTGAACAGTGTTTAATCTTTGATTAATCTCGTCAACATTGATAAGAGGTTGTAAGATAATTTTTTTTAACAATCTCGCACCCATTGGCGTGTGAGTTTGGTTAAAAATAGAAAATAGAGTTGTATCTTTTCCTTTCTCCCATAGCGAATTAACAAGTTCGAGATTTCT
>JAEORV010000343.1 GCA_016840695.1 Promethearchaeota archaeon | reverse complement strand
TTCGATTTTTCAATTCAAAAAATGGCAAGCCTTCTTGGTTTGATCTTTTTAAATGTTCCATTGCAGCGTACTCAACTCTATTTATTGGGAATAAATTTGATTTTCTCCTGTGGAATGCTACAGCAACAATCCTAATGAGAGGATTAATGGATAATAACATTAGGATACTTAAAGCTAAGAAGAAAATAAAAACACTAAGAGGATTAAATCCAAGATATTCTCCACCTTTCGCCATGTAATCTGAAAGAAAAAATAAATTCACGTAAAGAAAAATAAGGCCAAACATGATCCAAGGAGTTAAGAGATATCTCAAAACTTTTTTGACATGAAATTGCTTAAAGAATTCATTTAGTGCTCTCCTAATAAAAGGAGCAATAAAGAAAAGACCGAAATAAGTTATTAAAAAACTATAAAAAAAAGTGCTTATTAATATAATTTCGATAATGGATGCGATTGCTGATATTAATATGTAAATTATGATGACTTTTTTATAATTTAGCCTCCCACTCTTTCCAATATCCATGATTGTATCGCGTGTCTAAACCTAAAAATTGGATTATTAAAAAAAATTAATCCATTTTACTATTTAACTAATTCTTTGGAACCAATTTAGAAAAAATAATATTTGGCCAAAAGGGTCTTCTCCTATAAATTAGCGCCCCAGTAAGGAAACCAAGGCGAAACTCCATTTTCCATTATGAAAACAATATTGAACAAGAGAACGGGAATTACGCTTAAAATCAACGCTAAAAAGATGGGATAATTAAGTATCTTTATCTTTTTTATCCCTATAACTATGATTGAGATAAGAGAAAAGGTTGCTGATAATACCAATAGAAGAAATCCAGACTCGCCTTCGATTGCGGCGTAACCATTTATAACAGCTATTCCTATGGCTCCAAATATTACCAAAAATGCTTCGTCTCCCATGATTTTTTCGTGCTTGCTTGCTATGTACTCGGCTACTACAGCTACTACTAAATATCCAAAATACGTCACGTGTATTGACATGTGACCAAACCATTCGTCCAGGTACCAAGCAAGGAGTGCCATCATGTCCAAACTCACTCCATTATATGTTTCACCAATGACATAACCTTTTGAAGCATCGATCATGTTTACTTCTTCTACTAATAAGTGTAGGGCGTGTCCCATGCTATTTATACAGACTAATACGAGAACAGAGATTTCCATGATCCAGACTGAAATTACGATCTTCCTGTTATTTTTTTCTATTTTATTGATTATTAATTTCATTAAGATTAGATATACAATTCCAAATACTGGGCCTAAAAATACAATTTGAGCGATTTTATTCAAAGGAACCGAAACGAAATACGCATCGCTTCCCTCTCTAGGTCTTACGATAAATTGAAACTCACCTTCTACCACCCATCGAGTAACTACAAGAAACACTAACAGGGTAAACAAGAATATTAATAAAAACCAGATATATCCTTGATATTTTCTCGGATCTTTTTTAAATTTCACCATTTTCGCTCAACTTTCATGTAATTGTACACTATTTTTTGATATATACTGATATGTCGTCATATTTAAAAGTATTAGTAAAAAGAGACTTTTAATTTTTTATCATTTAAATATTCGGGCCGATTGTCGTATAAATCGTTCCAAAATTCATTTTCCGAACGGGAGCCTCTTGCATTTCGGTCCATTTTGTTCCATCCCATCGAAAAATCTTGTTTGAATGTGGATTCCGGGAACGAATGTCAATATCTTCGTCTATCGTCCCTAAAAATCGCCAAAGATACTTTTGACTCCCGCGAGTTCCTCCGTGATGCCAGCTTCCGGGTAATTCTGCCCCGAATTGCCATGTATCAGAGTCGTAATTATAGACTAAATATTGCTTTTTGACGGGACCTTTATAATTTTCAGCGTTTGGATTATAAAATTCTTCGTTTATGTTCCATCCGCCTATAAAATGGAGTTCATTGCGCCATTTGTCTCCAGAGCCGTCGGTCGTGGGAATTGGGCATGGCTTCACTACTTCCCATACATCGGTTTTAGGATTATACCGCTGGTTTAACGAACCTTCGTATGTATTCTGCTCAGGCTTATTTCCCGTATTTCCTGTCGAATAATAGATCCACCCATCGTGATATGAGGGTAGGGGGAATGATTGCGTGAAAGAAGCGTCCGCAACATCTATCTTCCACGTGTCGTTCAATAGATCGTACCTCCAGTTCCAATTGACGCGGCTGAATGGTCCTTGTTCGTCGTCGCCTCCAAATAAATATACATAATGATCATCAACCACCGGGTAAAATTTTCCTAACTTGCTGCGTGGTTTTGGCATCCTATTATAGAATTCCCACGTATCCTCCTCTATATCATACACTTGCACGACATCGCAGCACCCCGAATGAGGTTTCGTTTTACCGCCAAAGCAAAAAATCTTATTGTTGAAAAAAGTCCAACCCGCACCCTGAACGGGATGAATCATTGGAGACAATTGCCCGTTTTCGCTGCTATACCATTCATTCGCTTCAATATTGTATACAGTTGTATCTCCTACCACGTGTTTATTTTCCACTTTTCCGCCAATAGCCCACAAGAATTCTCCTCTTGTTAACTTCATTGTTTTTCTCGCGATATTTTCATATTAAGTTAATTATTATGATATAGTTCAACCATTATTTTTTCAAGAACTCCAATATGTCCTTGTACACTTGTTCCCTATTAGCCATTGAGAGATTATGACCATATCTTTCATACAGGATCAGCTCAGCGTTAGGGATTCCCTCAGCGGTCGCACGAACGTCGTCAGCCGTGTAGCCAATGTCTAATTCCCCGCTCACCACCAAGGTGGGTGCTTTAATCTCCTTTAACCTGTCCTTGAAATTCATCTCCCGATCTGCTCGAATTTCGGTCAAGAAATCCTGTGGATGCTTAACTTCTCCCATCACCTTTTTTCCGAGTAATCGGGTGAAAAATTTTGCAATGCTTAGCTTGATACGAGAGGAAAAAATGAAATCCAAAATTGCCGCTAATGATTTACCGTATTTTTCTTGTTCAAAATATTCTGCTGAATTTCTCTCAAGTTCTACTCCTTTCTCGCTCAATCGATAAGCTGAAGAGATGATGACCAGTTTTTGAACGACATCGGGATGGTCGGCGGCTAAATAGTGAGCAATTTGGCCTCCTGTTGATACCCCCATCACATCAACGGACTTGTTAAACTCCCTTCGGATCATGCCTGCGTAGTCATCTGCCATGTCTTTGAAAGTATAATCCTCGGGCACGTTTGGCCTGCGTCCCACTAGGTATAAAGTATAGTCGTTTGTAAAAAATTCTGCTGATTTTACGAATAACTTTAATTGGATACCTGAGGGTGGTTCGTGCGTGAAAGATAATGCGTCAATATTGAGTAAAATGTTAGGTTTATCACCCATTCGCGCATAGCTAAGCCCATCTTCAAAAAAGCCTGTTTCTACGCCGTGCTTTTCCTTTACTTTTTTATCCTTATCCTTCGACATTGTGTACTCCACGTACTATAAGCTAGTTTCATACTATTGTAATAATAG
>JAEORV010000342.1 GCA_016840695.1 Promethearchaeota archaeon | reverse complement strand
TAGGAGAAGAATGGCATCAAAAAGGAATTGTACTATTAAATCACGAAAAATGGAGCGAAGCAATTGAATGCTTTAACAAAGTTATTTATTCTATTCCCTCCCATATTGAAGCGCGTATAATGAAGGGAGTCGCATTTTCAATGCTTCAAAATTATGAAGAAGCCATTAAGAACTATGACGAAGTCTTAAGATTAGAGACAAATTTAGTAGATGCATGGTATAATAAGGGCAAAGTACTCATGAAAATTAAAAGATTTAATGAAGCAATTACTTGCTTTAATCAAGTTCTAAGAGTAAATCAATACGATGTTTTAGCGATATATAACAAGGGGGAGGCGTTTTTTAAAATAAAAAAATACGAAGATGCGATTCGAAGTGTTGATAAAATTCTTAAAATAAATCCAAATCACGTTGAGGCGTTAAATTTAAAAGGAGAGGCGTTAAGATTGCTAGGATCGTGCGATGAAGCAATTGCGTGCTATGAGAAAATATTTAAGCTCACACCAGAAGATTATACTGTTTGGTTTTACAAGGGTTTAGCACTCGCAGATAGTGAAAAACACGATGAGGCATTAAATTGTTTTAACGAAGTTTTAAAAATCAATCCTAATCACGCACGAGCAAAAGAATGCAGGGAAATATCTCTTAAAAAACAGAAAAATCCATCTTAAGTAGTAGTATCTAAAAAAGGTAAAAACTTTAAAAAGTAAAAAACCTATAAAATAAAATGTTGAAATTCTAATATTAGGCATTTGAAGAAAAATCAAGATTGAACTATAGAACAATATAAAAATTAAGGAAGTTATAGAAATGAACCCGAAAGATACGGATAAATTATTTGATAAAGGAGTAAAATTCTTCGAATCAGGTGATTTTGAGAAAGCCATTAAAATGTTTGAAAAAGTAATAAAAAAAAATCCCAAAGACCAACAAGCGTGGGCAAATCGAGGAGCAGCACTCGCGAATATTGGAGATTTTGACGAGGCAATTAAATGTGAAGTGATTGCTTTGGAATTAAATCCCCAGGATTCTATGGCGTGGTTTAATAAGGGTGTGGCCCTTAACGAACGCGGTAGATACGAAGAAGCTGTTGAAAGCCTTAATAAAACTCTCACATTGGATCCTGATTTTGAAGAAGCACGCGAATTACAATCTCAAATCTCGGAAAAACTTAAAAGCCGTGAAATCTCCGAGAAAGCAAGCGTTGAAGAGGAGGCTCCTTTAGAACCCGAGCAAAAACAAGAAGATGTTGAAGAAAAAGAGGAGTCACCTATAGAAATTAAAGAAACCGTTCAAAAACCAAGCGCAACACTAGAAGAACCGATAAAAGCTGAACCAATGCAAGAAGAGATTAAAGAAGAGGAGACAAAAGTCGAAGAACCCGAAGAAAAAATTGTTGAAACTTTCCAACAAGCTGAAAAGCCTAAGGTTGAACCTCTTGTAAAAGTTGATAATACTCTCGAAACCAATCCTAAAGACGTGTACGATTATTATAATAAAGGATTAGCACTTTTGGATTCAAAAGAATACAAAAACGCCATTGTAAACTTCGATAGAACATTGGAAATCAACCCAAATTTTGGTGTTGCATTATATAACAAAGGTTTAGCGCTCTTAAGACTTGGAGATTATCACGAAGCGATAAAATGTTTTGATGAGACCCTAGAGATTAATCCACGCATCGTTAACGCCTGGATTGGAAAAGGAGCAGCAATGGGCGTGCAAGGGAAATACGACGAGGCAATAGAATGTTACGACGAGGCAATTTTATTGAATCCCACTAACTACAAGTGTTGGAGCAACAAAGGCTTAGATCTCGCAAAATTAGGAAAGCACGAAGAAGCAGTCAAGAGCTTCGACGAAGCGTTAAAAATCAATCCAAACTTGGTTGATGCGTGGACCGGAAAAGGTGCAGCGCTTGGAATCTTACAACAGCACGAAGAAGCGATCAAATGCTTTGACGAAGCATTGAAAATAAACCCGAATTTTAATGCGGCTAAGAAATACAGGGCCATTGAAGTTAAAAACTTGAAAATGTCAATTCTCCTAAAAGAGAATAATTGATCCTATTTTTCAGCTAATTGTATGCTACACGGAAAAAGCGCTGCTTTTGGAGCATCTCCATGAACTTTTTCTAATTCTTCTATTAACTTGTTCCAATCGCTAAATAACTTCACGGATGTTGGAAAGAAGTGATATAGATCCTTTTCACTTATATTAGGAGAAAAGAAAAATACCTGTCTTTTTCGTACCACAGCTTTCCACAGTATATTTTCTCCAAAATTAGCGTATAATTTTGAACCCGTTTCAGCTAAAAGACTGTGATAACCTCGCCCTTCGTACGAGGAGGACATGAGAACAATGCTTCCTTTTCTATCAAGAATACTACTTGGAGCGTTCATTAAGAAATTAAATCCTTTTAGGGCCTGATTCAATTCAGAATCCTCAGGAAATAGATTGAAGAAACAAACCTGATTATTCATAGTAAATTTTGTGCCATAATTCTGTAATGCGAATTCCATTGCTTTTCTATGGGCGTCTCTAAAATGCCCCGAGGTTATGGCTGCAATTTCCCCCAATTCGGTCAAGATTACATTAATTGAAAAATCTAATCCAACTCTATCGGCAATATCCTCGATATCTCTTCTAATATCCGTCATTCTTCCTATACCTGCCCCTATACCTCGCATTCCAGCAGAATGGTTGGCCTCAAGCGTGCGAATTCCGCATACACCGGGCAACACTATCTTGGCCCCACCACCAAATCCAGCTAGTGGATGAGGTATGACACCACCAATAGAGATTTTCAGATCAGCGTTCACATAAGTAGAATTCACATCGATAGGAGTTCCAATTTTAGACTCGCCAAGGTGCGTTAGATTTTCGTAAGGGTGATGATTTTCTATGTTAAGTGTATCTACAAGGTCTTTTCCTAACTTGAGAATACAATCTTCTCTATTCATTGGTTTGTGAGCACCTAACGCTAGCAGAATTGTTACTTTATCTTTAAATATACTGCCTTTTTCCAATTCTTCAAGAACGTGAGGAATTATCTTTGAAACGGGAGTTGTCCTTGTCATGTCGTCGACCACGATAACGACCGTTTCTTTGCCCTTTGCTAATTCTGATATCTTAGGCGTTCCAATTGGATTTAATATTGCTTGCTTGATTTCATCCTCGTTTAATACAGGACCGTCTGCCCCGTTCATTCTAAAATTGGTTATTTCCCATGAATCTGGAAATTCTAATTCCAAGAAATCGGGATCTCTCCACGCCGCCCAGGGGATTTTAAAAGTTTTTGCCATGTTTTTACATCTCATTTAATTAATGTACTATTGATATTGTGTTTATTTTTTAATAAATCTTCAAAGTTATCACGTAAAATATTTATATAACTTTATACACAATATAGAATTATAAAATCAAGACAGTATTGAAAAACATATTTTAAAGAATAAATTAAACGAGGTTATCAAAATTACGCTAAAAGAAGCAATGTCGTGGGCCATAAAAGGAGAAAGATTTGAAACAGCTGAGCAATTTGAGAAT
>JAEORV010000341.1 GCA_016840695.1 Promethearchaeota archaeon | reverse complement strand
AAAGGTTATAAGACTCTTGTCTTTTATTATCTCTATTGAAATCTCTGATAATTTCCTCAAGAGTTACTGTTTTCACCACCTTTGAATTTCATCATAAATCATGTTGGATATATATTTAAAGGTTATGGAAATTAGCGAGATTACCGTTTGTCCTGCGACAAATGTGAAATTGAGAATATTTTTGAAAATAAAAAAATAAGTAAAAAAAAATAAGTAAAAATGAGCTTATTTTTCGCGTGCTCTTAAAACTTTTTTATCAATTTTACCCACAGCGGTTAAAGGAATTTCTTCACTAATTTCAATGATTTTAGGTACTTTATAAACTGCTAAATTATCCCTTGCAAATTGGAGAATGCTCTCTTTGGTTTCTTCATTATTTTTATATCCTTCTTTTAGCATCACATAAAGTTTTACTATCTCTGATCCTGGCTTGTCGGGATTTGGGATTCCAACGCAAGAGCATAGTTCAATAGCGGGATGCATGCTCATTTTATCGTCGACTTCCACGCTAAAAACCTTATACCCCGAAACAATAATCATGTCTTTTGTTCTATCGACTATCGTTATGAATCCATCTTCGTCCATGATCCCGACGTCTCCCGAATAAAACCATCCGTCTTTCAAGGCGTGTTCCGTTTCCTCCGGTTTGTTCCAGTAACCCTTAAATATTTGGGGACCTTTTATGACGATTTCACCAGGTTCTCCGAGGGGTACTTCCTTCGTGGGATCGTCGGTATCGACTAATTTTACATCTGTATTTGAAACGGGGATGCCAACAGAGCCAATTTTTCTAGTACCTTTATAGGGATTCATGGTTACAATTGGAGAAGCTTCCGTCATTCCATACACTTCTAAAACCTTCTTTTCTCCAACTAAATCCTCGAATTCTCTTATATTATCCGAAGGAAATGGTGCTGCTCCAGAAATGTAAGCTTTTATGCTACTAGTATCTATTTTTTGAAATTTATCATAACTTAATAGCATTAAATAGAGGGTTGGGACATTTGCCATTAATGTAGGAGAATATTTCTCAATTTGGGAGGTTATCATCTTAACATCTCGTGGATCAGGTATTAATATCTGCGTGCTTGCGTAATTCATGCAAGTAAGATTGAACGCCATTCCCGCTAGATGGAAGAGAGGGAATCCACTAATGAAAATCTCCTTTCCATATTGACCATCGGCTTCCGTCCACGTGATAACTTGCTTTGCGTTAGCCATTAGATTTTCATGCGTTAATATAGCACCCTTAGGGGGACCAGTAGTTCCGCCAGTATATTGGAGAAATGCCACGTCCTTTCTAGGATCGATTTCAATATCGGGAGGAACATCATTTGGGTATTCAGGATTATTCATTATTTCAGGGTAAGTAAAGAATTTCATTCCCTCTACGGGTTCTACTACACCATGTGGAATCTTACCTAACTTTTTCGCAATCCATTTTACAGCACCAGGTAGGTGTAACGTGTCAGCAATATTTGTTGTTACTACAACTTTCACACCCGTTTTTCCAGAAGCCAAGGCGGTTCGGACGCTTTCTTCATAAAATGAGTCCATCGTAACTAATGCAATGGCACCACTGTCCTTTAATTGATAAATGATTTCAGTTGGTTTTAACAAGAAACTCATGCCTGTTGAGGCACAACCTGCGTAGAAAGTTCCAAACAATGCTACTAAATATTGAGCAGAATTAGGAATATGGATGGCAACTCTATCACCCTTTTTTACACCATTTGCAATCAAGAAATTCGCAAATCTAATCACATCTTTTTCAAATTCCTTGTAAGTGGCTGTTGCGCCGCGAAAATCATAACAAATTGAATCGGGGAAATCACTTACAGACCTTCTTAACATCTCAGCTAATGATATCACATCGTATTCAACATTCTCAGGGACATGCTCGTCGAACATTTTAAGCCATGGTTTCGAAGCGTAAGGACTAGATTCTGACATTTTTTCCATCATTTTCAATCACCAATAACAAATTTTGATCGGATTCGACAAAATTCTACTAATAATATATTGACAGTCCTATATTTAAAAGTAAGTCACTATTTTCTTTTATGTCGCAATCCCCTTATTAACATCTCATTAAACACTTTTTAAAATAACAAGGGCTACCTATATGCAATTACTAAAAAACGACATATTAGTAAAGGTGAGATTTTAAAATTATTCTACAAATCACTCTTAGTTTAACCGCTTGGGTTGAGGGGCTTTCCTCAATGTTCATAGTTTGTTTCGCAGGGATTTTTGGTATAATAATGGCGTATAAGGCAAAAAAAATGAATGCAAGGGTTCTTTTCTATTGTGGAATGATGGCAATATTTGTTGGATTAATTTGGATTGGAACGTTTATTGATTTATGGTTGATGTTTTTCCAAATCGGTCACATAACTGATAGACATATGTCTATTGCATAATGGAATACATGTGGGCGTTTCCAGCATTTGTATATGCCATGATTATTGGTGCTGAACTCATGACACCTTATAAAAAGAAATTGATATTAATTGTTAGCATAATCTTAGGTCTTTTTTACGAATTATTCCTGTTTCTGGGCGCTCGGGAAGCTTTTAAGACGCCAGAGCCACCGACGGGAGAATTGTATAGCAGTTCATTCGTATTATTGCATCCAGTATTTCTTTTTATTGCGGTATTCATTGGTACCATTTTCGTGTTCTTGGTCGTTGGAAGCCTAAGGATGGGATTAAAATCTAGTGGTGAGTTAAGAACAAAATACTTTCTGCTTGCGTTGGGATTTTTTCTTTTCATAATGGTAGTATTTATAGATAGCTTCTTCGACGAGCCGATTCTCCCCGATAGAATAATGATATGCGTTGCCTTTCTCATCTATTTCGCTCTTAGACCAAAAACCTAAAATTTTACCGTGCTATAACAACAATAAAAAATTAAATCTTTATATTAACTAAAAACAAACTAGTTAAACATGAGCAAAAAAGGAGAGAGTCTGCTTGAAGACAAATTAGACTCTAAAACTAAGCTTTTATATGGAATTAGCAATCTTGGCTCCGGAACTGTTTCAGGAATCTTTGCTACCTCGTTGATATTCTTTTACGTGGAAAAACTACTACTAGACGAGATCTATATTGCATGGGCATTTACATTCTACGCTATTTGGAACGCAGTTAACGATCCTTTATTTGGGTGGCTATCAGATAAGACCCGAACAAGATGGGGGAGGAGGATCCCGTATTTAAGAATATTTACGCCATTATTGGCGATATCGTTTATATTAGTGTGGTTTAGTCCAACTACGGGAGAGATTGGACAATTTGGCGTGTTTATTTGGCTACTCTTGTCCATGCTTCTTTATGATACCGCATACACGGCATCTTATTTAGTTTATTGCGCCTTGGGTCAGGAATTAAGCATGGATCACGGAGAACGTGCAAAAGCCCAAGCTATTTCGATGGGACTTCAGTTTATTGGTACAATTATCTCCTTATTGCTTCCGGACTTGTTTTTAGAGGACCCTGGGACGATGTCGTTTCTTTTGTTAGTAATCATTTTAGCGATTATGCAATTA
>JAEORV010000340.1 GCA_016840695.1 Promethearchaeota archaeon | reverse complement strand
AGATAATATTGATTTATATTGTAGTGGGGAGTCGGAATAATGTACAACGACATAATTTGAACTTGAAATTAATTTCTCCCGTTCAGACTGGTTAATTATTTTTGAAATTACTTTCCTAACAGAGATTTCCTTATCTTGCTCTGGATAATCAGTTATTCCAGATTTTATTTTGACGTCAATTCTAACTATATCAAAACCATAACTACCCAATCCTTCAGTTAAATTCCTAAGAAGCTTTCTTTTAAATGAGGTAGTGTTTAAGATTACAACCACTTTTGAAGAATCTTTGTTTGGAGTGATGATTTTTTTTATTATCCTACAATGTTTTATAATCAAGCTTGAAGCGTTAGTATTCAATTCTAAATTCTTAAGATTGATGCGCTTTAACGATTCATTCGACATAGAAAACCGCCAACGGGAAATCTCCTTGAATATTTTAACGCTAAAAAGAAGTAGAAGTAATAAAACTATAATTACCGTGTCTATGAGGATCCAATCGAGTCTAAATATATCGAGCGCCATTAATTCTCGTGAATTTTATTTTAAAACTTCATTTATCCATTTCAGATATGATTCAGATCCATCCTCAATCCTCAAGCCGATGACTTCTGGTTCCTCGTAACTATGAATTTCAATAATCTTTTGAATTAGCTTCTGCCTTTTTTCCCCCGTTGTTTTAATTAATAATAGGTGTTCGTTTTCTTCCTCGATCTCTCCTTTCCAATCGTATATAGAACATAGATTTTGTACAATATTCACGCAAGCTGCCAGTTTTTCCTCTAATAAGACTCTACCAATTTTTTTTCCTTCTTCAATATTGTTAACAGTCGATAAGAATAAATATTCGTCCATCTTGACTCAAATCTAAAATATTTTCATTAATAATGCTGTTAAAAATAATACTATGAAACTAAAAATTATTATTGTTTTTAACATGAATAATTTTATATATTTATAATTAGTCTTTTATAATAATAAAAAAACATATAATAAGAAAATAATTTTCTTGAACATATCTATAGTATTTTAAGAAAATAAGTTCCAGAAAGTTAACCAAATCGCATAATTAAAAAGGAGTCAAGAAATAATGTTACATAATGTTTATTTAATCCATCAGTTAACAGGGATCTGCCTCATTCATCGCAAATATGGAAGTATAGAGTTTAATCAGGACCTTGTATCAGGTTTTTTAACAGCCCTTAAAGATTTCAGCGTGGAATTCTCTAAAGGAAGCGGGGAACTGAAAGTAATTGACATGCAAGTGTTTTATCTAATGCTTGTCTTTAAGGAGGGTGTTTTGATAACAGCCGCGGCAGATAAGAACGACGATAGTAAGATTACTCATAAGGCATTAAGCGATGTTATAGACAAGTTTGTTGAGAGATTCGGTGATAAACTCGATGATTGGTCCGGAGACATCCGAGTTTTTCAAGGATTTGACGATTTAATAGATCAAACCTTACAAAGAGGTAAAATTGCAGAAATCCAATTACAGATCCCCATATTAAAAATATACAAGAAAGATTTCCAAAAATCCCAATCAAAAATCGCAAAAAAAGGCATGATTTTATCTGCTGAAGACCTTCAAGAAGTAACGGATAAAAAACCCGAGTGGACAGCAAAACGCTTACCAAAACAAGTTATGACTCAAGGTTTTTTAGACGAAAAACAATACGAGATTGCTCATTTTGCTGATGGGTTTCATACAGTTTCCGATATTGCTGAAGAAGCTGGCATTCCAGAAGCTAAAGTTCAAGTAATCATCGAAAGTTTAGACTCACTAGGATTGCTAAAATTCATTGAGATTAAATGAATTTAAAATTTCTATTTTAAAATATTACCTTTTATTCTTAAGATTTAAATGAGTTATTAAAAATTAGCAATTAATAAGCTTGATAGATGTTTTCTTCTGATTGATAGATTCTTGATTCCATTTCTAAATCTCTGATGTGGTTTTTTAATTCGTCCTCTGCTATATTTAACCTTTGTTTCAATTCCTTAAAACTGATTCCTTCTTTTGAGTTCTCTTCAATTATTGAATAGAGTGTTTCCTTAGTGCCGTTAAGCTCAACTTGTTCTTTTTCTTCAAATAACTCATTTATATCAAACTCGTCTGGAATTTCATCTATCGAAGCTCCACCCTCACTGAGCACGGGAATTGCTTGAATATTTCCAGATTTTATCTTTTTTATAATTTCAGCGTTCCGTAACAAAATAGAGTTCGGTTCTTCGATTTTTCTTATTATTTCTGGAGATATAGAGACATAGGAACTCCAAAACCTAATTAATCCAACCATGTCAACTATATTTCCTTTATTAAAGGAGGCATAATTTTCAGGATTAACGTTCCATAAAGTTGCTCGGATTAATCCTGTACCATCGTCTAAATCAAATTCAAGTCTCACATTGTTCCCATCAGCTTCGTTCAAAAAATCATTGTTATCCGACGTTTGGGTATTAATTATTTCCCTTTTATCGACGATAGTGGCGATGACACGTGCTCTTTTTAATTCTCCAAAAATGGTATGGAGGATCTTTTCTTCAGCTGAATAACTCCCTTCCAATAGATGTCTTATCCAACAACGAATTGCTGGTAATCTTTTAAAACTTTTCGCGTCACTCATGAAAATATATCCATTCTTTATGCAGTTCTTACTTAAACTATTAAAATTTCGATTAGTATTAGAATTATCTATTAAACAGAAAACATGAGAAAAAATGGTAGCGGGGGTTCGACTTTCAGTCTGCTGGAGTCCAGCTTTTCTTGACCTTTGAACGAACGATTCTGCCGACCTTTCGTTAATGGAAGGTCGTTCTCAGGGTTATGAGCCCTGCGGCATAAACCAGGCTAGCCCACCCCGCTAGGGTTTTCAATTTTTAATGTGAAAATGTGGGTTATATTTTTAAAGAATCTAATCTTTTAATTTTTTTCCATTTTTACTACGAGTTTATATTACTTCATTATTAATACAATTTACTATTAAAAAATTTGTCACGTAGGAATGAAAAATGGGAAGTAATCATTCAAAAATCTTTTTTGGTCAGAATACGGGTTTAATAGTAAATAGTTCGTCGATTTTAGAGCCATTTTTCTTTATAAGATGTATTAAAAAGAACCCTGATGGCACGTGGGAAAAACCATCAAGGGGAGAGGGGAAGGTGGTAAAATTTTCATTAGAGGAAATCGTTATGATGTTGGAAGTTTTGGATCGAAAGAGTTTAAACTGGTCGAGTTATCACTCGTTTAACGATATCGAAACAAAGATAACTTTCGAATGGGAAGATGATAATGTAAGGACATTATGGATAAAAGTTGATAAATATTCGAAGATGTTAAATTTTGCTCAAGCTGAAATATTGAGGCGCCTTTTAGTTCATATTTTAGAAGAGAAAATAGTTCACGCAACAGTTTCAAGCAACAGCACTATTAAAAGCAACTCTATGGGAAAAAAATCAGATGAAGTGCTAAGTCATGATGTTTTTAATGAGGCGTTACTAGACACACACGAATTTCTTCCAAAAAAAAAAAGAAAGAAGGCTATTAACGATCAACAACCACGAG
>JAEORV010000339.1 GCA_016840695.1 Promethearchaeota archaeon | reverse complement strand
AGAAAAAAGTGATTTTAGTTATATAATTCAACGATTGCTGTTCCAGGGGTGACAATTTTTTCCCTGTAGGACAAAATCCCCTCATTTACGTCTTTCGACTTAACTAAACCACGAGCAACATCTTTATCTGTCACGTAACCCCTTTCACCGGCTTCAAATTGCTTTACCACATTACCATCTTTCTTTATATCGATGTTTGTAATAGTTTTTTGCTTCATGTCGAAAAATACTCTTTTTCCTTCAATTTTTGTAACTGTTGCTTCAGTAATTAAAAGATCTCCGCATCTGACCATTCCACGCATGTCTACATCCGTTTTGATGAGTTTTCCATCCTTCTCGTGATTTAAAAAATCTTCAAAGAGTTTTGTAATAAATCCATATGAAAACAATCCATGAGCTATAACTCCTTTAAGCCCTGCTCGTTCAGCCACAACATCATTCGTGTGAATTGGGTTCGTATCTCCGCTTGCTTTTGCGTATTTCTTCAATAAATCTCGAGTAATTAAGTTAAACTCGTTTTTTATAACTTGACCAACTTTTATATCTGCGATCTTTACCATGTTTAATAACCTCCGGGTCTTATTGCGATTCTAGGTGATACATTACATACTAGCTCGTCGTTTTGATTTCTAACATCTAGATGTAAATAACCAAAGAGCGTCATGCTATCTTCAACAAGCCAAAAATCGCCCCACTTCGCCTTTCCCGTGAGTCTATCACCATTTTTAACATCAACGCATCCATCCCAGTCGTATATATTTCCAGCATGTAGTAATTTACCTACATCAATTAGAACTTGCCGTTCTTTTCCGTCTTGTATCAATTTGGTGTTTAATACTAACTTGTATAATGCTTTAACTGTATAAGCATTTGCCCATGCGTGACATGCGACAATTCCATCTTCTTCAGGTCCAACATATTTTGGATCAGTAATTCCATATATCTTTGCCAGGCTCACGAGGTTCCGATACCTACAAGAAACTGAGGCTGATCCCGGAACAACCAATCCAGGAAGTGTCTTGATTAAAAAATCTGCGTTTTTTTTCATTTCTTCAGTGTCCATGATATCACGTTTAAAATTGTTGTTTTTTTAATTTTTTTTCCTGAGTGATATTAACATGCTATATCTCTTAAAATGATACTAATATTATATTTTTCTGCTTGAAATTAATAAAAAAAACAAGAAAATAATTTTTTTTTACTATCGAACTCCAAATCGTGACCAGTACTCGCCGCCTTTATCTTCCTTTGCTGTTTCCAAGTTGGATTTAGCTTCGGTAAAGTCGGGATTTATTTTTAGAGCTTCTTCAAACGAGGCAATAGCTTCTTCAAAGTCGCCGTTTAAACAGAGGGCGATACCTAAATTGTTATGAGCCTCGGCAAACTCCGGATTTAAAGAGATTACTTTTTTGAATTCTGCTATAGATTCAGTAATTTGACCTTTTTCCATTAATGCAATTGCAAGATTATAATGAGGTTCAGGTAATTTTGGATCTATCATTGACGCATATTTAAATTGACGGATTGAATCTTCTAAGATCAAATCATCCTTCTCTTTTTTATCATCATATTTCTTATCAAGTTCAATACCCCTCCTGCTTTGGTATACTGGATCAGCGAGTTTTACCTTTTTTACGCTTATTCTTCGCCGTTTTTGAATGACTCTCCCAACATAAAGAATAGCTAAGAAAGCGATGAATGGTCTTAACGATTCCAGTAATTGTTCGATAAGAGTCTTAGGTATAAGAATGATTTTCTCATTAACTTGCACTATGAGTTGATGAGTTTCTTCTCCTCCATAACCGTCGTTAACAGTAAGCAAAAAGATGTAAGTACCAATTTCTAATTGAGTGTGGTTATCAAAAGCATATGATATATAACCTACATCACCTGTAATTTGCCAAGTACCTGATTGAACAAGAGTAGAATTCACGGTAATTGTATAACTACATGAGGTACTATTATAGTATTTATCACTAATTTCCCATTTTATTTCTACGGCTGTTGAACCTACATCAAATTCTAATTTGTCATAACTTATTTCGATTTTAGGAGCTTTGTTTTCTATCACTCGGACTAACACGGAATCATACACGGTTCCACCTAATCCATCTTCCACATATATCGTAAAGTTATATGTTGCAACTAAAAGTCCATCAATATTGACATTTATCGGAACGCTAGCAACCCACGAATTGGTTTGATATTCGATACCATTTCGAGTGACATTATATGAATTTAAGGTAACGTTATATGCCTTGTCGGATACAGTCCAAACTAATTTATTTCCAATGGAACCAGAAACATAACGCACGCCATCTAATAAAGTTACATGGCTACTAGATAACTCGGGAATGTCATTTAACACTGTAACTTTTACCGTATCATTCACCCAATAGCCTTTATCATTCGAAATATTACATATTATCGTATAATTGCCAACCCAATAACCAGTCACGATATCATAGGTAATACCACTGCTATCCCACGAGCCACTCTGGACTACAACTCCATCCTTTTTAATAGTATATGTATCAGGAGCACCATCTGTTGGATCCCAGGATGGCGTCCATGTTAAATTGGGTTCATTCTCTCCATAAGTATATATTACATCGTATTCCTCGCTAATTGCAAGTGGATCACTTGTAACTTCCACGCTTACATCGCTCCAAGCAGCGTTATTGCTTGTATCGTTTATGTATATCGTGTAATTAAATGTTCCTAATCCTAAATGACCAGCAGCTACCTCAAACTCTATTGGATCTCCACTATCCCATGCCGTAGCACTTTTATTTAAGGCACCATCTTCCGTAATATTATAAAAGGCGGGTTTATAATCAAACCATATCCACTTTATATAAGATGATTCTGAACCTTCGACAAGAGTGAGATTACCAGGGCGACGTGGCAGGTTTGGTGCAGTATTATCAATAACATTGACGACACATGGTGACTCTGAACCATAATGGGAAAAAGAATCTTCAGTGAAGTCGATTGTAAGCTTGTCGATTGAGGCATTTACGCTAACTAATCCTGGTGGTGTATTTGCATCTAGAGAAAAGCTTAAATTAAAAGTAATGGGCGCTGTAGTATTCTCTGATATTGTATAAGGCATACCTGGAGTTGGAGATCCATGAGTAAAATTTGATTTGGCGTTACCCCATTCATCATTAAAGTAGGTAAAGTCTAAACTGAGTGAAGTGATTGTCACATCAAAAAAGGTAGGATTCGTGATGTTCACGCTAGCGTAATAAGTTTGACCAGGATATACATCTGTTACAGTCGGTTGGGTGACCACTGATGTAATGGAAAGGAATTTTTCGTCGTGAGTGTAATACGCTATATATTTTTGTCGCGTGTTGTTAATCGAACTTGGATGCCCATCATCTGCAGTTAGATTAACGTAATATTTCCCAGGTACCTTATTATTATCACTACTTATCGTGTAGTTGATTTTATACAGGTTATTACCTAAGTTTTGAAATCCTACATTAGCTTCATTAAAATTTGAATCAAGTTCAGAGAAATCTCCATAAATGGTATAATTATCGTCGTCACACTTGATATTAAATGTGATCG
>JAEORV010000338.1 GCA_016840695.1 Promethearchaeota archaeon | reverse complement strand
CACTTGTAAATAGTATGATTACTATGGATTTTTTACGCATTAGTATTACTATCCCGTGTGTAGCTAAAAATTTCTTGAAATGATTTTTTATTTAATTTACCTACGAAAATGAAAATTTAAATAAAAATTAAACTAGTATACTATTTAAAAATTTCAATATTTGACAAAAAAGGAAAAGGAAATTGATTATTTTATTGCTGATAATATGAGTTTCGCTATATCTAAAACCTTTATTTTTTCTTTTTCACTTTCTTCAATTCCATGGCTTAATCCCAATTCACATAAAGGACATGCTGTAACAATATTATCTGTCCCGGTTTCCCTCAACTCATTTATTCTATTTGACGCTTCCTTCTTTGCCACTTTCTCGTCCGCCCAGTGAAGCGTGCCGCTCCAACCGCAACAGTGCGTGTTCTCCTTGTTGTATATGGGTTCTTGAAGTTCGATACCGGGAATTTTAGATAGTATGTTTCTAATTGAACTGGTATCTCCTAAATTCCTCGCAAGAAGACAAGGATCGTGTATGGCAATTTGTTTTAACTCCTCTGAAACTGGATTTTCGAGTTTTATTTTGCCTTCATCAATTAATTGACTGATATACTCTACGATATGAATAGTCTTTATTGAGTTTTTAACGCCTACATTGGCATACCTGTTCGTTAAAGTTTCAATACAGCCAGGACAGTCGGAAACTACGACTTTTGCTCCCGTGCTTTTTATCAATTCAATATTTTTACCTGCTAATTCTTTTGCTAACACCAAATCTCTAATACTGAACGCAGGAGCGCCACAACACACTTTCGTGTCTAAATTTGTAGAATATTTTATTCCCGCTTTCTTCAAGATTTCGATGTTCGCCTTTACGACTTCAGGTAATTTCATCGATTCGCAACCAATATAGTAAAAAACCTCGTCTTTACCATCTGTCTCCACGTTTTCAATGCTTTTATCCTTGTAAGTTACGTAAATGTTGTGATCTTCAATGGTGTTGGTTTTTTTTAACTTATCAATTTGCTTTTTACAGTAATCTGGCATGAGTCCCTTATCGTTTATGTCGTCTCTTACGGTTTCAAGCAACGACACTACTGAAAATTCAAAGGGGCACCAAACTTTACACGATTCCTCGTTAGAACACATGTACATTAAGTTTATAAAATCAGGGTCGTTGTAATCGATCTTACCCGTCGTGAGATAATACCCGATTCTCGCTTTATATGCAGGACTCATTGTTTCCTTTTGTGCTGCTTGCAGAGTACCGCATTCAAATCGACACATGTTTGGACAATTCATGCAATTTGCTAAATTTTTTATGTCTGCTTTGTATTCTCCTTTTGGAAAGAAGTCTTTATTGCGATATCGGAAGTTCTTCATGAAGATCATCTTAATCTCGCGATCCATCTTAGCAATAATGGGTCCCATCCACTTGTACTTCTTTAAAATTTCCGCCATTTAATTATCCCCTCCTTTTTCCCATGGATCTTCGTAAATTTTCCCTGGATTTAATATATTGTTCGGATCGAGAAGTTTTTTAATGGCTTTTATGGTTTCAAAAGATTTTCCCCATTCCACGGGCATCCACTTTGACCTATTAATTCCAACGCCATGATGATGACCAAATGAGCCCCCTGCGTCTTCAACTGCCTTAATAATCGTGTTCCATACTTCTTGATAAAATTCGAAATCGCCTTTTCCTTTGGGAGGTACTCCAGCAAAAGTGAAATA
Source organism: Promethearchaeota archaeon (assembly GCA_016840695.1). Lineage (GTDB taxonomy): Archaea > Asgardarchaeota > Lokiarchaeia > Sigyniarchaeales > SOKP01 > FT1-020. The sequence goes on along the minus strand of JAEORV010000338.1, from coordinate 1,863 downwards.
GAAGCCTACACCATTAGGATAGAAGTGAGAAACGTGAGCAGTTATTAGTACGATTCCTTTAACGTTTTTTGTAGCTTCTACAACGCTATGATACATGTCTGCTGCTTTATCCCATAGAAATCCAATTTCAATGGTGTCGAACACCAATTTAAAGGTCGGCGTCGATGACGTGTCAGTTACTTTAAATCTAGTTTCAAACCAGTGCTCTACAGGCTCTTCTCCACAATCTACCCCTTTAAATTTTTCACAAGTTTCTCGAGTAATTAATACTTCGAGATCAACCAGTTTTTCAACCCCTTCGCATACGAAAACAACCATGACTTTACCCTTAGCTTCTTTAATATGGCCGAAGTGCCTTTCAGTTTCATCCGCATCGTAAATTCTCATGACGGCGGGATATATTTGTTGTCTTAAAATATGCCTTGTCGCTTCTAATGAATCTTCAATGGTAGGGAACGCATAGGAAATTAGACCTCTCTTTTCTGGATATGGCCAGATTTTCAGCGTGGCCTTGGTTATTATTCCTAATGTACCCTCGTTTCCTATGAAAAATTTATCAAGTTGAGGTCCTGTAGATGCCCTAGCTATGGGTTTAAATTCTATGATGTCTCCGTTTGGTAAAATTACTTCCATGCCCATAACGATGTCCTCTATTTTTCCATACTTGGTCGAAAATTGACCCGCTGCTTTGTGAGCTATCCATCCACCAACAGAAGATGTATATAACGACTGGGGAACATGCCCCCCTGTATACCCTTTAGCGTTTAAATATCGCTCTAGGTTCATTCCATTGACACCAGTTTCGACCGTAACGCTTAAGTCTGTATCGTTAATCTCAAGAATTTTGTTAAACTTTTTCATGTCGAGAATTATCCCTCCATGAATTGCCAATGCGCCCCCTACGACTCCGGATCCTTCAGCAAAGGGAGTAACGGGGATCTTTTCATCGTTTGCCAGTTTCAAGATGCCTGTGATTTGCTCCCTCGTTTCTGGCCACGTTATGAAGTCTGGTTTACTTACCAGAACACCTTGCAACGTCCAATTCGTGTTAATGAGCGTGGTATCCCTAGAATACGCAAAAATGTCAATCTCATCGTCACTGACATTTTCCTCTCCTAAAATGTCGATTAGCTTCGCTTTAACCTTTTTCTTATCCTTAATCTCAACGCGGTCATTCTTATATATTAACTCAAAATCTTCAAGATTCATGTGAAAACTCAATTTTTATTATTATATTATTTTATTAAAATGTTAGAAGAATAAATAAGATTATGCTCCTTATGAAATTTACACATCAAATTGAGAATGTTATAAAAAATTAGGATCAATAAATAGTTTCTCCAGTATTCCTATTTACTTTAATATGTCTTAATCTCGTCGTAGATCTCACTATTTCCTTGCTGTCTAGAATTCTTTGAACGACCTCCTGAGGAAATAAATATTTTGCTAAATGTATTATCATCTCTTTTGTTTCAATGCAGTTGAACAATTTCAAGCACTCACATGAATAAAATAGTTCGCTTACTAAGTCAAAATTCATGTCCTGGGTAAAATCTAAGAATTCCAAGTTTCTATAAATTCGAGAAACAATACTTCCTAAGAGCTCGTAATCTTTCAGCTTATCTAAGGTGTTTTGCATGTAATTAACAAATACGACGTAATACATGGCTTCAGAAGTTATCATTCCATCGCGATATTGCTTAATGCCCTCGTGAGTTATTCTTAATTCAATTTCCTCAAGAAGTGCTTTAATTATTTGATTATCAATTCTATGATAAACTCCTAAAAGATTATATAGCTTTAATATTACCACAAGCTGTGAAGTTTCAAAATTCTTAAAAAAATTAGTTTCTAAGAATTCTG
>JAEORV010000337.1 GCA_016840695.1 Promethearchaeota archaeon | reverse complement strand
CGATATACGTGTACAGTGGTCCTTTCATGTTTTTAACGAATGACATTTTCTTTTTAACGAGATCTAATTCGTCTCTCGTAACGTCTCGACCACCCATGCCAACGATATAACTCCTAAATAAAGTTCCCAAAGGATACAAAGCGGAAGCTATTGATGTTGCGAATGGTGGTAAGAGATTATTTAATGAATCGCTTTTCTCTAAGATGATTAACTTTTCAATGTTGTGCTCTTGAACGATTTTTTGTAATTGCTCATATGGAAAAGGTCTATAAGCACGAATTTTTATCAAGCCCATATCATTATTTTTCGTCAACCAGCTTATAATGTTCCCGCACATTGAACCCATCGTAATAAAGGCAGTTTTTGAAGAATTATCGAGGTTGAAAGTCTCAATCAAGTTGTATTCTCTTCCCGTTGCTTCTTTAAAGCGCTTGAAGCAATCTTCCATTTGTCCTAAGACTGGTCTCTTTGCAACATCCAGTGCCAATCTCCCTTCCATGAAGTAAGAAGGTGTAACAATGCCCCCCCAGACTCCTGGTTTTGAAGTATCAATCGTGTGTCTTGGCTTTTTTGGGGTTAGCTTCTTTACTGTTGCGTCGGGAATTAGCGTTAATTGTTGAACAGAATGAGAGATAATGAATCCATCGTGAACGAACATCGTTGGAAATAACGATTCTTCCGAGATCATAACCGCTAATATCGCAGCATCGTATGTTTCCTGTACGTTCTCAGAGACAATGCAATTCCAGCCAAAATCAATTAATACATACTCCCATGAATTCCAAATTGATAAATTAGGCGCGTTATAAGCACGAGCAGATATCATCATTGTTATTGGCAAGCGCCAACCAACCGCCATGGGAAGAGCTTCAGCCATTAATAAATACCCTTGAGAAGCAGTCGCCGTGAATGTTCTTGCACCGGCGGCACAAGCAGCTGTAGAATAGCTCATTGCAGCCAATTCAGATTCAACATTAACGAACGCTGCTTTAAGCCTCCCTTGATGTACTACGTCAGATAACCCCTCTACTGATTGAGTCTGCGGAGTAATTGGAAAAGCACAAATAACATCTGGATCGGTCTGAGTTACTCCACCAGCCACGGCATAGTTGCCTATCATTGCTGTTTTTATTGGTTTTTTAATTTCCTTGAAAAACAATTTCATTGGTTCTATTGACATTTTTATTACCTCCGTTAATCCTCCTCAGGCACGGCGCAAGAACCGGGCCCTTGTTTTAATTCTGCACTAATGGCGTTCACAGGACAAACTTCAATGCAGTTCTGACATGACTTGCAATGCGCCTGATCAATACCCTTCATGTGATATACACCTTCATTGTCTATTTCTCTAACAATTGCAAAATCAGGACAAATATACCAACATTGTGCACAATTAGTACATTTTTCCTCGTCCCATATAATATTCCACTCCCCCCATGAGCCAGTCATGACCTGATCGCTTCCAACCTTGATAACATCTGAGTCGCAATACCAGACGCCTGCCAAATCAAGTTCCTTGTACCCGGGTAATCCTGGATCAACCTGAGACCAGGGAACTTTTGTATCAACTTCAAGAGCAAGTTCTCTTCCAGACTCTGCTTCGTATATGCAGGTTTCTTCTATTGCTTGTTTTATCGCCTTGACATTCTTTCCTGCAATTTCTCCTTTGAACCGAGCCATTATTGCATCGGATAACTGATCTAGCGTGAAAAGATGAGAAATCTTTATCAATGCACCTAGAATGATGGTGTTTGTAATGTTTCTTCCCAGTATTTCCATCGCAATATTCGTTGCATCAATGGTTGCAACATTAATATCTTCCATCGCAAGGGTTAGTTGCACTGCTTTTTGATTCATTTCCGTATTTACAATCAACCACCCTCCATAAGGCAAGCCTGCCGTCACGTCTACTTCGTTCAGTAAGGAATCGTCCAGAACAGCAACAAAATGGGGTACATATACTTGCTCGTTTGATTGTATTAAGTCTTTATTTAAACTCAAACGCACGTAACTTTCGGTAGGGGATCCCATTCTCTCAGCTCCGAACCTGGGCTGGCAAATACCATAACCGTCAAACGCTTCAACGCATAAATTGCTTGCAGTCACGCCTCCTTGTCCACCACGAGCGTGGAACCGAAGATTTATGCAATGATCCTTGAGCATTTCTTTTACTTGTTTTGGATCTAACATTTTTTTTCAGAATCGTGTTTTTTTAGAATTAACTTATATTATTCATGTAAAAAATTTAAGTTTTACAGATATTCTATATAAATTTTATAAAAAAAAAGAAAAAAAATGAATAAATTATATTAGGAAACCTCATCATTCAGCTTTTTCGCAACATCTACGCTTAATAATAATCCATTTTTCAAACCTTCCTTACTAACTAAGTCCATCGTGTCTTTCTTCGTGTGCACGTACTTAGTCGAACCCATTGAAGCCAACCAACATGCGTCAAAACCCTTTTGAATTATAGGCATGAAGTCAGACCACGCTCCAGTAGGAAGATATATAGTTTTAGCATCGATATTTAACTCTTTTGAACTTTCTAATAATAATTCGTTTAGTTTATCAGAAGATGATTTCCTCGGAATCCCATATGCAGTAATCACCCTGATTATTCCCTTCCCTCCAATTCCATCGAAATTGATGAAATAAGTTGATTTAGGGTCAAACTTCTTTTCATGTTTCTGAATAAAGACTTTTGCGCCTCCCAAATTTAGTTCCTCGGAACTAGTCGATAGAAAGATGAAGTCTATATTGTCTAAAGGATTATTTTTAAAATATCTAGCCAATTCTATAACTGTACCTACGCTTGCGCCGTTATCAATAGCACCAGGAGATTTGTTTGCTGTTTTATTAAAGAAATTAAGCGTTCCAATCACCGCCAAAACAATACACACAATGAGGAGGATGTAATCTAATACCAGGATATCAATCGGCATGAAAAATTCAATAATGCTTAAGACAAGGTATAAAAAGAGCATTGCTAAATCACCGAAAGCTGCAATCATGATGATGATAATCCGTACAAATGATGGGAATGTTTGCGATTTTGTATCCCAATGAGCCATGTAAACAATTGTCGCTTTAGAATTCTTGCTTTTCAAATTCACATAAATGTTTTCCGTCTCAAAATTTTTACTTTCATCCTTCATTAATCCTATCGTACTTGAGTTTACCATTCCTAAAGTTTTATAACCAGCGATAAAAAAACCTACTAATGTAATCCATGTAAGAATGGAGTAGGTTCTAAAATCAGTGTTCAGGGCGGAATTAATCCAAGCACTTATGAAAGGTAGCAAACCAAATAGGATAAGGAATCCTGCTAATGGAATAAAAACATACCTCGCAAAGATCCAATTTAAAAAGGAAGTCTTGAATTTTTCTCGCTGAATGTGTTCGTATCCCGCTTTCTTAAATTCGTCAACAACCACTTCAATCGCTTTCCTTTCACCTTCTGATCCTATTAATCGAGGAAATGCAAGGCGTTCAGTTATTTCATATGCGTTATTTTCATTTATTGACATCTTTATCAGTAAAATTAGTATTAAATTTTATTTATTCTTAAAAGATAAATAGTTGTTG
>JAEORV010000336.1 GCA_016840695.1 Promethearchaeota archaeon | reverse complement strand
ATATTATTACAGATTATAATATAACTCTTTTTCATTTTTGAGATTCAGAATTCACTAAATAATCTCTCCCATGGTAGGAATCGCCATAGTGCCATACAATTTCATCTCCAGGTGCAATATCTTTGATGGCCACCAATTTATAAGTAATAAAATCTCCTTCTTTCAACCGTTTACGTGATTTGTAATTCTCTTCGGTATTCATATCCACCCATACATTTGAAACTTGTCCCGGAGAGGGTTCATTGGAGAAGTATCCCCAATAAGGTATATATCTATCTTCCAGTTTTAGAGGGTCTTGTAAGCTTTCGGGAACCAAATCGCCAATAAAAATCCTGCTTTCATTGCCACTTACTGTATATGTAGAAAAACAATAAGCATTTCCGGTGATTGATCTATATGTCTCAACCCGGAATACTCTAAGACGATATAAAGCAACTATTTCTCCGTCTTTTATCTTAGACGTGGCATAAATACCAACTCCTTTTACTGGAGATTTTTTGAGTTCAATCCTCATTGGCAAAAATTGTTCTCTTTGCTTCTTAACCAATTGGAAATCGAGAACTTCCTTCAAACTTGTTTTTCGGGACATCAAATATTTATTTTTTTCATTGAAGTATTTTTAACGAATTAATCTTCTATTTCCAATAAGATTATTTTGTCAAACCTTCAATAGGAACGATTTTATCTTTAAATGTAACCCATTTATCTAAGAATGGTGTCAAATCTTCTTGTAAATCAGGATTATTGGATAGGAGAATGAAATGTGTGTCACTGACAGGGATGTATTGATCGTTGTAATAATCGTAAAAGGGATAAGAAAATTGGTCTAATAAACGGTGATCGACCATAAATGGTGATTCTTTGAGAATATCCCAAGCTTTGTAGGATACTCCACGCAATAGAGCTTCATTATCCCAAACGGGTATAACCACATATATAGTTATATTCTCAACTTCTTTCAAACCTTGTAGGAGTTTTTCAGCCATAACGGACATCACGTCGGCTACAAAAGGCGGATTTGCTAGGTAAACCCCAGAATGAAATTGGTAATCAAAGAAAGATCCTAAGCTAGAAAAACGTTTATCAACTTTAAGGGGACTACAATATTGAAAAGCACAAGTATTCAAAGGGCTACCAAACAATTCCGTGATTTTTCCTCCAATTATAGGAGGAGGAACAGATAGATGGTTGTTTTTAGATCCGATGAATCCATAATATATGAGCAACATTATTATGGAATCATCTAAATAACCCGGTGGTCCAACATACAAATCTCTTAATCTTCCATATTGAATGTTACTAATAGAATAATTGTATTTATCTACCTCAAACGAAATCTTATTGGATTCAGGCACATTATGCCTAACAATTTCCGGTTCTTCATAAGATGAATAGGATTTTTGTTCATAAAAATAAAAAACAAACGGTTTATATGGCACATATTCCTTTTCAACCTTTTTAAAGATATACTTCAGATCCTGAATACATACAATATCTTCTTTAGGTATAAAATCAACAATCTTACCTGCTGTAATACCATCAAAATACCATCTACCAAAAGATTTCCTTATAATACGCAGTGCATCTTTAGAAGAAATTTCCGTGTAAGTCACCAAATACTTCGATAAATAAGAAAATAGCCCCTTTTTGTATTTTTCCAAACGCTTAATTTTTTCCAGTTCCTCCACCAGACTCATTATTTGAAATGTTAGATCTTTTCAAGAAAAGTTTATTTTTTCCAAATTTACAAGATGAGAAGAAATCATCAAAAAAGAGGTTTAATTCCCATTTTAATAAAATATTTTATTAAAATGGCATCTGGGGAACTGGATTGTGAAACAGTTCAAAGCATCTTGAAATATTTGGATTATCCCACTATAGTTCGTTTTTATAAGTGACCTGATTTTGAAGCATTTTGCGAAAACGACGAAATTATAGAATCTATTATTGAACCGATCAAAAACAAGATTTATGCACTACTCAGTGGACGCTCTTTCAATCTTTTGCATACGTTCAAAAAGCTTCACAATTGCCGTGTGAATTGTGTCTATCTCTGGATATTCTCGACATAACTTAGATACATCCAAATGATTGTTGGATCTTCCTGCCTTTAATATTTTTGATTGTTCTTCCAAACTGAAGTTTTGGTATCGAAAGCTCGGATCGATTAAAGACGTATATAAATCTAATATTTCATTGTGTGAAATCACTCCAGGATTGGTAAAGTTATAAATCCCCGTTTTACTTTTGAGTAGCATATCCAAAGCTACGGGTAATAGTTCAGAAAGAATAGTCATTGAATTGGGAATATTCACTACTTTCTCATATTTAGTGATCTTGGTGATGAAGTTTCGAGGGTGAAGATCATCAGATAGAGGCATCCGAATCCGCAAAATAAGTATATTACTATAATTCTTCAAAATTTTCTCAGTAATGATCTTGGATTTGGAATAGAAAGACTTATCAAAATTGGGTTCATCCTCTTCTGTGAACCCAATTCCACTGCCCATTAAGTGTTTCGGATCATATTCATAAATACATCCTGTTCCGAAATACGTCAAGTGAATCTTCTGCTGGTAACAATAATCTGCTAAGACAGATGTAGCAATGACATTAGTTCTCAACACTTCATCCCAATGAGATTCACACCAATCCACATTGGGACGTCCTGTCAATCCAGCCGCCAAAAGAACATGAGTAGGCTGTGCTTCCTCTATCTCTTTCTCAACGCCACTATAATCTTCTAAACGATGTTTTCCAACTATAACTTCTGCTTCAGATAAATCACTGAGTAGTTTTAGCATTTTACCTCCAATCCAACCTGTGGATCCATAGATTAGCACTTTCATTTTATATATTCAAAAGAACCTTTTTGAATATACATTAATTTTAATAAATTTAACCTTCTACAGGCAATATTGAATTGGCAAATTGTAATTGCTCTAATGTATTAATGTTTAAAATCTCCTTTTCGTCTTCTGATAAGACTACTCCAATAACTTTATTTTGCTTTTTCAAAATTCCAAACATATCTGTGAGATAATACTCGCCTTGTGCATTCTTGGTATCTAGATCAAAAATATACTTTTCAAGAATTGATATCTCAAATCCATAAACTCCAGCATTTACTCTTTTGATCTCTTTTTCTTCTTGAGAGGCATCTTTTTCTTCTACAATACGATTAAATAATCCATCCTCTTCTATAATTCTTCCATAACCAAAGGGGTCCTTTACTTCAGCTACAAGTAAGGCGGCGTCTGAAGTATTCAAATTTTCAATTAACTTCTCGATGGTTTTACTACGAATGAAGGGAGCATCTGCATTTAAAACAATCACCGTTCCCTCTTTATCGTAAAAATAATCTTTGTATGCACATTGAACAGCGTGACCAGTCCCTAATGCTGGATGTTGTTGAATCCATACATACTTTTCTGGGTAAAATACAGCCTTTTTGAGAAGAATTTCACTCTTTTTTCCATAAACAATAGCTATGTTTTCTATTCCAGCTTTTTCCACTGCACAAATTACATGCTGGATCATAGACTGACCTTTAAGATGATTACAAGGCTTTGGCAATGAAGTTTTCATT
>JAEORV010000335.1 GCA_016840695.1 Promethearchaeota archaeon | reverse complement strand
ATGAGGAATTCTCCACTATAACTTGTTTTATATATATAACAAATATGCTTTTTATTTATATTTTTCAATAAATTTTTTCAGTGGATTGAAGTATTCCTCTTGATAAGAGAATATATCATTATGTCCTGCTCCATCAATCATTATTAGATTTTTATCTACATTCTCTGGAATTGCATCATAGATTAATTGTGCCTCATCGTTAGGAATTATCCAATCTTTGGTACCGTGAATGATTAATACTGGTTTTTGAAACTTTTTTATTCTTGTATCGTTTGAATAGTCGTTGAGAGCCTCAGGAGTGATATCTGGACCACTTACCCTGAATAGTCTTGTCATCATATTATAAATGCTCGCAAATCCACTTTCAAAAATGATACCCTTGAGATCGTCTGGATTATGAGAGCCAATTTCAGCGGCGCACACGCTTCCCATGGAACGACCTTGGACAAATAGCGAATTTTTAAAGCCATTATCGTCCATCCACTTTATAAAGATTTTAAATATGGGATAGGCATCAGTTATTAAACCGCTATAAATTGGACTTCCCGTACTAAATCCATAGCCTCGAAAATCTGCCACCGCTAAATTGACACCACAATTAAAATAAGTAGGAGCAAAATATTGATAATCTGAGGCAATTTCACCATTTCCATGAAATAAAAGTACTGTAGGCAGGTTTTTGTCAGCGGTATAATAAAATCCGCCAATCATGATATCTTCCTTAACTTGAAATTTCAATACCTTGACATTTGGACTCATTTCTTCGGGAATTTTTATCTTTCGAGGGTAGAAAACTACATTGGATATGCGTGGATCGTCAATAAACACTTTTTTCACCTATATATTTATTGATGGATTTAATTATTTAATTACTTTTATGGCTTTTTAATTATTATAGTCTATCATTAAAATGCTATTATAAAGAGTGAAACATGAAAATGATTATCTATTCCGCGACTATTGGTTTATTTGGAGTTATGATGTTTATAATTTACTGGTACAAATATAAAGAACTTCCAAGTGATGTATGGAAACCGGGAGCTGCCTGGTTTCGCGCCATAATTTATTTTTCTCTCTGCAATTTTATCATAGCGATTTCGGGTACATTAGAAGAAATACTCAGTCGACCGTTTTTCACTCTAGAACAGGTTTCAAATCCCTATTGGATAATATATTGTGCTTTTTGTTTCATTTATGGATTTCTCGCATATTGGATACTTTGGTCTCGGATGACGCTTACTTTTGATCGCAAGTATTATTTGGTTCCAGAGATTTTTTTTGGATGCATATGGGGATTTAGTACTGGAGGAATTCTCCTGTCTTTTTATCATCTTTGGAGCCTTACTGGACTAGTGGGGTTACCCTTATACTTTCTCAGTTATGCATCAATGGGTCTCTGGCAATATTTTATTCAAGATTACTTCTGGGACATATATGTGAGTCCAGAACACGACACGCCAAAATCAATTATCATCAAAACTCTTGCGTGTCATATCCCTAATGTTGCGATTACGTTAGGTTTTCTCATTATTTGGAACAATTATGGTATTTTCATAACATTCTTTATATCGGCGTTGGTCGCTTCAACTATATTCCAAAAATTCCCTGCTCCTTGGGCTAAGGGTAATTTTCATGCACCAATGACAAAATCCGGGATCGCAGGCTTACCACATGGTGCGGGATATTTGGGTGATGTCAATATAATACATAAAAGAAAGAAATCTAAGTGTACTTGAAATAATTAAAATCCATTTTTATACAAATAAGTAAAATATTTATATGATTAAGAAAAACTAATTCATACTTTAAGATTTACAAAATCTAAATAAAAATAAGTGAAATTTAATGACAATTGAACAAGTAATTAGTGATGAGGATCAAATTTACCGAGATCTCCAAGTTCATTTAGATAATCAAGCACTTGCTTATCCAGCGCTTAAATCTGGGGCAGAGATTCGTGTGCTTAAGCACATATTTGATCCTGAAGAAGCTAAAATAATTCTATATCTCACGTATAAATTTGAAGATTTGGATGTTATTTTTGAAAGAGCAAAAGAGAGCGGAATATCAAAAAATGACTTAGAAACAATCCTTGAAAAGATGGTTTTGAAGGGCGCTATTGGCCATAGAGAAAAAGATGGAAAGAGCCAATATCAATGTTGGGGTTTCGCGATTGGATTTTATGAAGGACAAGTAAGCCAGTTAACACCTGAATTTTTACAAGACGTTCAAGAAATGGCAGACGATCCTGTTTTTGGTTTGGGATTTGTAAGCGCAAAACCTTTTCAAGTGCGTACTATTCCAATAGAAAAAAGTGTTACGTCCGAAAATAAAATCTCCACTTATGATGAATTGGAAAACCTCATAATGAATATTGAAGGTCCAATCGGTGTAGTTGAATGTATATGCAGACAAGCAAAACAAATCGCAGGAGAACCATGTAAGGTGACCTCCCGTTTAGAGACATGTATGGCGTTTGGTGATTTTGCTAAAACATTCTTGACCAGGGGTAAAGGAAGAGAGATTAGCAAAGAAGAAGCGCTTAAAATTTATAGAAAAAATCAAGAAGAAGGATTGGTTTTAAATTCTTCAAATGCGATTGAAACAGAATTCATTTGCTCTTGTTGTGGATGTTGTTGTGGACTACTTAGTGCTCATCAGTTAATGCCTGATCCAAGTAGTTTTTGGGTAAATAATTTTCATGCCGAAATAGACTCAGATTTATGTGTGGGATGCCAAACTTGCGTTGAGAGATGCCAAGTCGGAGCTATTAAATTTAAAAAAAGTAAAAATCTTTCAATAATTAACTTAAAGAAATGTATTGGTTGTGGAAATTGTGTCGCAGTTTGTCCTGAAGAAGCTATCACACTCGTAAAAGTTGAGAATGAAATAATCCCTCCACAAAACATTGATGATTTATATGACGAAATAAAGTCTAATAGATAAAATATAATTTTTAATTTTTTTTTTTAAATATTAATTTTCAATATTTTCTATATCTTTTACAACATCTTTATGGACATCAAACTCAATTCTATCGTTGGTATCGACTAATCTTCTAACGGCAGGTTTTTTACTTTCGTCAATTACTTTTTGAGCTTCTCTTCTTGCTTTTTCAAGTATTTGTTGGTTAAGGTACCACTGTGGACGCCTATATTTCTGTGCGGGTTTGCCCACGTAAATCCAATAAGGTTCAAGTACTTGTCCTATATGCGTATTGGCCCATACTCCTAATGTCGAGCTATGACCTATGACAGTCCCAGGTGCTACGATGGCATTGCCCCCAAGAACGACATGGTCTCCAATAATTACTTTTTTGATTAAAAAATAATCCTCACCTTCAATCCTAAGAATCATGCTTGATAAGACAACTGCTCCTTGTCCAATCATTATGTTATTCCCGTATTCAATGAATTCCGTGTCAGACCACCCATCAAACATCGTAGACTTGAAATCAGCGGTCATTGTTCTCATGCTACATATTCTAAAAGCAAAATTACTAATCCATGGAAAGCAAAAATTATTCCAAACCCAGAAAATGTATTTTTTAACTACCGTTCTCATGCAATAATAGTAATAATCACTATCACTTTTA
>JAEORV010000334.1 GCA_016840695.1 Promethearchaeota archaeon | reverse complement strand
ATATCTGGATTCTTTACTATGTATGCGTGAGAAGACGTCAAAAATTTAGCCTTTTTAAGAAATATCTCCTCTGCCTGGGTAATATCCTCTAGATATTGTTCAATAGAACACTGCTTAAATCCATACCACGGTCCAAAACCGTCCTTCTCTGGACTCATTCGATCAAAACCTAAGCAGCTAATATGAAAAACTTCTTCAGAAGGTAATAATAATCCAACATGAGATTGTGAATGCCCCTTAAAATTGATGGTTTCGCACTTGAACCCTTCGAATTGCAAAGTAGCTCCAGGTTCAAAAGCTTGAACATCATTGCATTCGTGATATTTATTTATTTCACCAAATTTTTCGACTACTGAAAAGTCTACGCCATCGTTCCATCCAAAAGTCTCGTAAAAATTCTTTAAACTCAGAAGATTATTCGATTCAGGGGATGGAGCGTGAATTCTGACTCCAAGATGTTCCCAAGAATGGACATGAGCGATGTGATCCATGTGTCCGTGAGTATTCACGTAATCAGAAATAGGACCATATTTTTTATTGATTACTCGTGCATATTCTGGCTCTATATTTAGATCTAAAGCAATCGTTTCTGAATTTCTCCCTTTTTTAGGTAAGACGAGCAGTCCATCACAGCACGAAAAATAAAAGGGGGGTTTAAACTGATGAACGAGCAATATATCTTCAGAAATATTACTAATTTTAAGATTTTCTAATGGTGAATTCATTGTTTATTAGAAATATATATAATATAAAATCCTTAAACAAAGAAATTAATCTTATAAATTATTTCTTGCTATCCTTTTTATGAATGTTGCTATAATTTATTTTTCACCGACTGGTAGCACGGCTCGAATTGCGAAAGAAGTGCATGACACACTGAAAGAAACTGCTGTTGATGTGGAAGAGCACGATATTACAAGTTATTCAGATAGGCAAAAAATAATTGATTTAAAGAACTACAATGCTATCGTTTTTGGCTTTCCAATATATTATTGGCGAGCCCCTAGGGTAATTCGGAATTGGCTTAAAAGTATTAATGGTGAAGGAAAAAAATGCGCGACATTTTTTACTTATGGTGGTGTAAATATAGGTGCTGCCCACTATAACATGAAAACTATATTGAATCAACAGGATTTTTTTCTCGTGGCGTCAGCAGAGTTTATTTGTAGCCACACTTACAATCTGGCGGGGTGGGATATCTTTAAAAATCGTCCAAATCATGAAGATTATGAAATCGCCCGTGAGTTTGCTTTGAAAATACTTCAAAAATTTACTACAAATGCTCCGGAAGTTGAGATAACTAATCCGGATATTAAGGAGGAGCAACTCGACACAATGGAAACCGCGATGAAACGTGCAACCTCTGCTCCCTTTAGGGATGTAGAGCATTGTTCAATGTGTAGAACGTGTGAAACTTCATGTCCTGTTCATGCAATGAATGCAGAAAAAGGTAAACCTAATAGGAAGCTTTGTATTCGTTGTTTAAGATGCCTGGCAAATTGTCCCGATAAAGTGATTACAATAGATGACATGTCTGCTCGTTTCCAATACATAAAAAAAATCACCCATCTAAATGATGAAAAGCTTCGGACTCTTAAAAGCAAGATTTATTTATGAAATTTTAACTTAAAAAAAGAAAAAAAGATTATAACCCTTTAGGGCCATTTTTATATATTTCAAATGCGTCGTCAACAGAGGCATTCTCGTGGACAATTGCTCGAACTGCTTTTATCATGCCTATTGGACTATCAGATTGGAATATGTTCCTACCCATGTCAACTCCCACGGCGCCATTATTAACGGCATTTTTAGACATCTGTAATGCGTCCTTTTCAGGAATTTTCTTCCCTCCAGCAATTACAACCGGAGAAGGACATATTCCAGTTACTTGATCAAAATTTTCACAGTAATAAGTCTTTACCATTGTTGCACCCATCTCTGCGGCCATTCTACTGGCCATGCCAAGATATCGCGCATCTCTTACCATTTCTCGCCCAACAGCGGTAACAGCTAGCGTTGGAATGCCATATTCTTGCCCCCAATTTACCAATTTTGATAAGTTCAATAACGATTGCTTCTCATACTCGCCACCAACGAATATCGAGCAAGTTAATGCTGATACATTTAACCTGATAGCATCATCCACAGCAACATTAATTTCTTCGTTCGAGAGTTCTTTTAACATGCTTGCTCCCGCTGAAACTCTTAAGATGATGGGTTTATCGAGCGCTGCAGGAACACAATTCCTCAGCATTCCACGAGTTAGCATTAAAGCGTCGGCGTATTCAAATAAAGGTTCTAAATTCTTAAAATCCTTCAATTGACCGGGAATATTTCCAAAATACCCGTGATCAATAGCGAGCATCACGCATCGTCCTGATTTTGGTTTAATTATCCTATTGACACGATTAGTGAAGCCCCAATCTCCTAGAACTGTCATTTTTTAACTCACTTGTTAGTTGTTACTCATAAATTTCGTTATGAATATAGAAAAAAGGCAGTTAGTTTTGAAAAAATTTTCGGTTTATAAATATCAAAATTGCATTACAATAGGTTGAGAAATTCTTGGACCTTGTTCTTAATTCTTTTTGCTAATTTATCAGAATGTCTCTGAATTATGAAATCCTTAATTAAATTCAGGCGATATTTATTAATTTTTGGCATTTTTAATTGCGTCGCCATTTCATCGATCAAATCTTCCTTATAGATTTCTTTAACCCCTTCAAGTATGGTTTTGGCAAGCTCAGCTTCTTTAATGAATTTAGCAATGTCTTGTTGTATGATAATTAGTTGTTCGTTGTCGTCGATGATTTCAAGTGCTTTTTTGAGCATGGATTCTTCGAACTTTAACTTGTCTTCCCAGGGTGTTTGGAGGATGTTTTGTTGCGAATCTATCAAGAGGGCGTTTTTTTCCTTTACTTTAATTTTGTCATAGCTAGTTTCGTCGAGGAATTTAATTTTAAATGTAGGAGCTCTATATTTTTCTGGGAGATTTTTATCTAAGAATTCGTTTAATTTAATAGGGGTATCTTCAGATTCTTTATTTTTAATGATATATGCGGGATAATCAAAAATTTTTGCGTGAAGGAGGCTAAAAACACCATATAATCCATATTTCCTAATTAATTGCTTTAAAGTAAGAGCTTTATCCTTATTGTCCGCTTCTTTTGTTTCTTCAGTTGGAACGGCCATTAACAAGTCAATACGCTCATAACCTCTTACGATCCCCTTAGTATCAACAAAGGCGATAAATTGATGTTCTCTACAAACGGCTCCAGGAGGAACTTGGATTTTGATGGTCCCAAACTTTTTTTGAGAAAATATGGCTGCGGGAACTTTAATTTTCCTAAAAGTTTGACATGTAGGACATGTAAGTTCGACTTCCTTAGACATATCGTCTTTCCCCATGCTTTTTATCATAAAAAGACATTATTCCTCCAATTTTTATTCACTAATTACAAGGAAATTCTAATTCAAGATTCACATAACATTTATACTTTCAGCAAAAGAATGCATTTCCTATAAATATATAAGAAAAATTCATCAATAAATTTGTATCTGATAGACAGTTTTGTTAAATTATCTTTTCTAATCAAAACTCCTATTA
>JAEORV010000003.1 GCA_016840695.1 Promethearchaeota archaeon | reverse complement strand
TCAGTTATTTCTTTATTCTAAGCAGTATAGCTAACGTAGCATGGATATTCTTTTGGCATTACGAACAGGTCGCAATTTCGCTTCTTGTTATGATAGTATTATTTCTTTCCCTATTGGTACTATATCTAAGATTGGAAATTGGAAAGAGTGATGCCACGAAACAGGAGAGAAATTTCATTCACCTGCCGATCAGCGTTTATTTTGGATGGATTACAACGGCAACCGTTGCGAATGTCACTGCTTTGCTAGTTTCACTTAATTGGGATGGTTTTGGAATCGCAGAAGAGGTATGGGCAATCGTGATATTAGCTGTTGTAGCAGTGATTTACGTGTTAACCGTGATAACAAGGAACGATATCGGATATGGTCTAGTTGGAGTGTGGTCTAGTTTAGGAATTGTATTGAAACAAATAATAGAAACTCCAATAGTAGGATATACAGCTTTGGTTGTTTTGATCGTAATTGGCTTGGCCATAACCAAGGTTGTTATAAGCAAAAGAAAGTAACGCAATTTTTCTTTTTTATCTTAATTTATTTTTTTCAACTCTTAAGTATTAGTTACCGGGCCATCCGGCTAAAATGGCAAATAAACACCACGAACCATACACTTTCATGTTTCCCATGACATCTGCAGAAGCAGCATGAGATGGATCACATTCAAACCACGTTCCCCCATTTGAATACGAATGTGCTGAGTCTGAAGTACTACTCATCCATGTAGCGGAATGTGTTGCTTGCCACTCCTCGGCCCAATTCCCTCCGCCATCGTAATCGCATGAATCTGTTGCACCCTGGTCCAGGAAATAATTATCATCGGGATCGTACGATTCAATGTCAGCAAAATCATATAGAATTTTAGTATTATTTCTACAGTAATCTCGAATTCTTTCGTTAGCCAAATGAACAGCACCAGTTTCCCCACCTCCATTTAGGTGTCCCGTCATGTAAATAAAATGAACGCCGGGATATTCTGTTTCCAATTGATTCATTTTGGATAAATATGCATCTATAATAGCAAAATCAGTGTCGAGAGAACACCACGACCACATCACAACGTTCACATCAGTATTTGCTGCATCATTCAAGTACGTCCTTGTCGTATCGTCAAAATTTCTACCTGCACCATTAACATTGCCAGATAAATGACTTTCAGCGTAATCATCTGAGACTTCTTCCAAATCTAAAGCGCCTCCAGAACCCCCGTCATTATAGAGATAGGTTCCCGAACCGCCCATGAAAGCGTCTAATTCGTTCATTCCACTTATTAATTGACTTCCGTGAGAGGTGTGCCAGTATGCAATATGAAGGTCAGTTCTGGCATGATTTATCCAATAACTTGGAATGTTAATAAAATCTTCTAAGTGAGTGCAATCGTGATCGATCATGTGTGTTTGAGCGTTTGGATTATAATTATCGTTATCGTCATCGTTGGGATTAAGCAGATAGGATATTCGAATGTAAACTGGAAAAATGATCAGGCATGCTACCCCTATTACCAACATCGCTTTAAATTGCGCTTTAGTTGCTCCCCATGCGGTCTTAACTTTTTTAATCGGTTTAAACTCCTTCCTAATAGTTCTTCGCACCCGTGATGAATTTATTATAAGACATTATTTATAAAATCGCTTTTTTATTTATAGTTTCCATGTTATTGTTTTCATTCTTCTTACTAGTAAATAGTAAGTTGAGATGATAAAAAGTCAAGTGGAATAAAAATGAAGAATATTATAACTATTGACTTTTTTGTACATCAATGACGAAATTCGAAGTGCATAGTATTTAAATGGAGTACTTTTTCAAAAATCAAATGATCAATTTTATATTTTTAGAAATTTTTACATAATCATTCTTATAACATTATAAAACAAAACGCGATAAAGTGATTTAACATTCCATTTGAAGAACTTAGTAAAAAATTAGCGGAATTAATGAAAGATACTGAAGAAATTGAGTTAACTGACGTGGATCTTCTCGCAGAATACCTCGAATTTCAGATGTTACCGGGAATTGTTGCTGCTGCCGCTGGAGCTGCGGGTCTACCGGTTCCAGGAAAAGCCGAGTGGACTCCTGTAAAATTCAAGCTCGACGTTGAATTTCCAGGAGAAATTGAAACGATTCAATTTATTAGATCGAACGGAAAGACCGTCACGATTGGAGGCGAAAAAGTACCTCCTTTTTACAACTTTCTAGGTCTCGATAAAAGGAATCCCCATCCTCCGGCAGTCACGTACGACGTGTTCGATTCGATAGATTTCTCTCCGCCCAAACCAATCAAGCAGGAATATGGAAAAGTTTTAGGCAACCCGCCAGAATGGGCCAAATTTGCCGTTGATAAATTTGGAGCAGAATTGATCACCTTCCACTCGTTAAGCATCGATCCTGCCATGGGAGATGCGCCTGTTTCGAACTCAGTAAAATTCTTAGAAGACATCCTTCAAGCGGTTGACGTGCCTGTGATAATCGGTTGCTCTGGAAACAAGAAGAAGGATAAGGAATTATTTGAAGCAACTGCACCAATCACGGAGAGCGAAGTATTAATGCTTTCAGCAGCGGATAAAGCCACATGGGAAGACGTAATCCCATTGGCTGTAAAATATGACCACAACTGCTTGCTCTGGACGAGTTTGGACTTGAACAACCAAATTAAGATGAACAAGGACGCCGTGGAACTCGGACTCCCAAGAAAACGAATCGTGATGGACCCAACATGCGCCACTCTCGGTTATGGTATGGAGTACTCCTTCAGCATTTACCAACGGATGAGGATTGCTGGCCTTTTAGGCGAAGAAGATTTAGCGTATCCTATCAGTGGTGGTACTACAAACGCATGGGGGGCAAGAGAAGCCTGGATGTCTGAAAAAATAGCTCCTGAATGGGGTTTGAGGAAATATCGAGGCCCTATCTGGGAAGTCATTAACGCCTTGACCTTGACGCTCGTCGGTTTAGATCTGGCAATGATGTTCCATCCTGTCGCAGCTCAACACGTGAAAGACATTACCACTCAATTCTTCGCGGAAGTTCCTAAGGAACTGAACGAGAAGGGCTACTACGACTGGGCAAGCGCAAATTTGAAGCGATAAATTTTTTCTCTTTATTTTTTTTTCTTTTTCTTATATATACTTGCTTAAAATAAAAAAAATTGAGGAATGGATATTCTCCATCTCGTTTGGAATTATATTCTTATTCCCTACTGCTCTCGTAATCCTTAGGATCCATGAAATAAAATCCTAACAATCCCAGGTTTGAAATGATTGCCATGAATAGAAATATTATCCACCATGCTCCCGTTAAATCAAAAAGTATCCCCGTAATTATTATACCAACGGTAGAACCGATATTAGCGAAGGAATTACATATAGAATAGTAAGTACCGCTCATTTCTGGATGTTTTTTGGAATATTCACCTATAACGGC
The DNA here is from genome assembly GCA_016840695.1 of Promethearchaeota archaeon. GTDB lineage: Archaea > Asgardarchaeota > Lokiarchaeia > Sigyniarchaeales > SOKP01 > FT1-020. Next base: position 13,328 of record JAEORV010000003.1, on the reverse strand, counting down.
AGCGTAAGAACTATGACGATAACCAATTGCGAAGCCCAAGCAACACGACATTATTAAGCTGAACATCCCACCTAAAGGTAGCATTATGAGTAACAAAACTACCGTCGTTAATAAGAATGAAACATAGCTTGATAATTTTCTAGAAACCAAATCTGAAATCCTCCCTCCAATGATGCTACCAATCACAATTCCAGCACTTATTATTAAATTGATATTTCCATTGTAAACATATATCATGAGTTCGTCAGTTGGCAAAGATAACTCCGTGCCTGTTAAAGTCATTAAATGCAATTCTACTAAAATGAAAATACTCACGAATAAGACGGCAATTCCATCTAAGAACGCGTTAAATAGAGCATAAATATAAGTTTTCCAGTCCTTTTTATTATTTACCATTTGCTTAATATGCTGAATAACATGAGTATCACGATATTCTGAGGGTTCTTTAACCAGAAGCGTAGTTAAGGATGTCGTGATCATTAAAACGCCTAGTATTATAAATACTGCTTCCACGGATAAGCCAGCAAACACGACTAGCAAAGCCATTATAGGACCGCCAGCAATCATCCCGACAGATCTCACGCCCCAACAAATACCTTGTGTTCTACCTAGTTGCTCTTTTGGGCATATATCAAGAATTAAACCATCTGTAGCGGTATCACCAAAAGCACCCCCCGTGGCAATTAAAAAACCTGCAATCAAGAAGATTGTTATTGGATTACCGAGGCCCATTAGGCCAGGAATTCCAAGTACGATCCACCCTAATCCTGCCATGCAAACAGGTCCAATTATCCAAGGCTTCCTCCTTCCGAAGTTTTTGATTCCAAATTTGTCAGTTAAAATCCCAAAAAATATCTTTATTGCCCAAGGGATCATGATAATTGTAGCAATATTAGCTATTTGAGTAACATCGATCACAGCAATGAAATTTATTAGTAAATGAATTGGTACAATTACGGCAAAAACGCTAGTCACCATTCCTTGAAAGAGATAATTAACAGCAAATACTCCCGTGTAATAGGATTTATATTCAATTTGTTCTTCTGTTGACATTTTTATGTATTCACTTGTTTAAAATATAAATTGTAAAATTTTAGATGATATTATTTAGAGAAAGTTATTTAAATAAGTATAATAAATTGTTGATTTTTCTGTCTAGTGTCATATTTCATAATAGGGGAATTACCCGTAAAATCTCATAGCTTTTTTATTTCAAATTGAAAATTATAAAAATATCTTTGTATTAATCATAATATTATGGTGAAAATTACATTCATAGGTGCAGGATCCCTCGTTTTTGGAAAGAACTTGCTTACAGATCTCCTCATGTTTCCAGCGCTCCAAGAGGACACGATTCTTTGCCTTGAAGACATTCACGCCGAGAGATTAGATTTGATGTTTCGGTACACAAAAAAATACAAGGAAGATTATTTCGACGATAAAGATGTAACAATTGAAAAGACAACAAATCAAAAAAAAGCAATCGAAGACGCCAAATATGTCATTGACTCCATCCATGTCGGCGGGCTAGATGCATTTAAGTTAGACGTCGAAATTCCTTTTAAATATGGCGTTACTCAAGCCGTAGGAGATACGGTCGGTCCAGGTGGTGTGTTCCGATTCCTCCGCGCAACCAGCGCACTTAAATCCATTTTAGAAGACATACAAGAGGTTGGGCACAACGCCGATAAAGACGGTATAAAACCTTTACTCTTGAACTATGCCAATCCAATGGCCATGAACACGTGGTTTTGCAACTCGATAGTTCCCAATTCTACGGTCGGCTTATGTCACGGCGTTCAAGGAACGGCAGAAGTGTTACGACGTTGGGCAGGAGTGAAACGTGAAGAATTTAGCTTTTTCTGCGCAGGCATCAATCACATGGCCTGGTTCCTCGAAGCATGGTATAAAGATTCCACAGATCCAAATGTCACGTGGCAAGATGCTTATCCTTTAATTTATAAGGCTCTTGAAGAAGATCCCGAGAAAGTAAAATCTGATGCTGTACGCATAGATTTGATGAAAGCCGTGGGAGGATACTTTATGACAGAGGAAACTCGACATACTAGTGAATACGCGCCTTATTATCGCAAGCTTCCTGATTTTCTAGAAAAATTTGGTGGACCTATCACAGGTATGATGGAACAAGCTGCCGATTATTTAATGCAAGTTAAATTACAAGGAAAATTCGAGAAAAGCTTAATAAGGGCAATGAAAAAACCAAAACTTCCCTTCAAGAAAGTACCTACGGGAGAATATGGTCCTTACATCATAAACGCAATGGAAACCAATATACCTTTTGGATTTAATGGAAATGTGATAAATAAGGACGGAGGTTTAATTACTAATCTTCCAAAAGGGTGTTGCGTGGAAGTTCCCATTTTCGCCGATAACCACGGGTTACACCCTCAAGGCGGAATTGTCTTGCCAACCGTGTGTCAAGCGCTCTGTACTTCGCTTATAATGGTACAAAAAGCCGCAGTTGAAGGTGTCCTCGAAATGGATCGAGAAAAGATTTATCACGCGGTGTTACTCGACCCTAACACTGCAAGCGTTTGTTCAACAACACAAATCCGTGAAATGGTTGATGAATTGTTCGAGGCCGAAGCAAAATGGATTCCTAAGTTCTAAAAAGTCCTAAAAAATCCAATTATTTTTTATTTTATCTTCTTCACGGTATTTGAGTCTTTCGTTAATGAAAAATGAAAAAAGCATGCTTAACATAAATTTATAACAGTGAAATTAGATTATTTCCTTAAAAAGAAATTTTAATCAATAGAGCACAATACAACAAAACACAAAAAGTGATTAGTATGGGTGGATTTGGAAAAAAATTAAAAAAAGGCCTTGCTAAAGGCATCGGTAATCTCGTTGAGGAAGCAACAGGTAGCGAAGCCGCGGGAAAAGCCGCCAAGAAAACCGTTAAATCGGGAAGCGTGAAGAAAGGCGTAAAGAAAGGCATCAAGGAAGCTAAAGACGACGATTAATAAAGCATCCAAAAATAGATACAGAAAAAATTTTTTTTTTTATATTTTTTAACACATTATAACTTTTTAACTTTTAAATAGTAATTTTGTCCTTCAGTTTTCATTTCTAAAACTTCTGCATCGTGTTTTTCAACGTATCTCTTGATGTTTTCTGCCGCTTCGCAAAAATCTCCTGAAATTTCTATGATATCTCCGGAATTTATACTATTTAATAATTTCTTAGTATTAGCAACGGGCTGGGGACAAACCATCCCTGAACAATCTAAATTGTGAATTTCTGTCAATATCTCTTTTACCTCTTCAAATTGTTATTTAATATGATAAAATATTATCTGCTTCTACGGTCATTTCAAGAAGCCCATTCATCGTGGTTTTTTCTATGCCATCAATTAGCTCGTCTTCAGTTAATCCACGAGCTTTCATGCACACTCCACAAGCTTTAACATTTGCTTTTTCTTCGAGTACATCGTTCATCCATTTTCCTAAATTATCGTATAAGGATGGATTCTGATTTCGCTTGCCTACGAATATCCCGTCTTCAACTAAAAAAATGTTTACTTTATGACCTTCTAATAAAGCCGTATATGCAAACCGGAGCATCGTGTAAGGTCTTTCTCTTGTATAAGGACCATCACCAATTATTATGGTGAAAACCTTCTTTTTTTCGGACATTTAACTTCTCAATTAAGATACGTGTAAATCTTAAATAAAGAAGGATCCCATCATATATTAATTTTTTCGCAATAATTTATTGAAAAAATCGATAAATAAAGTAAAAAGAATTTTAAGAATGAATTCGACGGTATTCTGCGTACTCGCAGAGTTTTGCTAAAGCATTCACGGGTCTGTCCCATAAACTAAAAACATTCGCACCGTATCCCCTTATTTCGTTTGACCACTCGTTTGCGTAACTTTGAGGATTGATGTAAAATATCGGAACGGAGTATTTTTTAGAGAGTTTTATGGTTGGTACAATGAAAAGCTTGTCCATGTTATTAAGATCGTTTTCAATCATTTGTTCTGGTAGTTCCACGTATTTTGCAACTTCCGAATTCTCGTCTATGAAACTCAACCTCTCTTTAAATCCAAAAATTCCATATATAATAATGGCGTCAACCTCTCCAGATCTCATTAAGATTTTTGGAATGTTCACGTACAAATTGAAGATGTTCATGTCAAATGTCAAGTCTACAGGATTGGTAAAGCTCGCAGTATGAGCCATCATGGTGCTGAACTTTTCTTGAAGCTTGTGTGATAGCTCTGGCACGATGAGTCCTTTTCTTTCAGCATTTTTGGCAATCATTGCTCCAGGACCTCCAGAATTCGTGATAATTCCAAGCCGTCTCCCTTTTGGGTATATTACCTCGTCTTTTGACAATATTCCTGCCAGGTCCAAGAATTCACGAACGTAATGTGTCTTGATAATTCCCGTTTCCTTGACCATAGCGTCAAATATCTTGGAATTCCCTGCCATAGAACCCGTGTGACTGCTAATTGCTCGATTCGCAGCTCTAGATCCACCTGCATAAATAGCAACGATTGGTTTGTGAGGCGTGATCTCCCTTGCCACTTCTATGAATTTTTGCCCCCTTTTTATTTCCTCGATATACAATCCAATTGCTTTCGTGTTTTCATCTTCTTTAAAATATTCTAAAAAATCCACGAGATCTATGTTTGCCTCGTTCCCAACGGAAATAGTTTTCCCAATATCAACGTCGTGATGATCAACATCGGCAAAAATATGACTCGTCATGGTACCACTTTGCGAGGCTAGCGAAAACTTGCCTGGTTTTCTTTGCTTGGCAAAGACCATCATATTAAAGACTTGCCCGTTAGCAGGGTCAATCCAAGCGTTGTAGAATCCAAAGCAATTTGGTCCAGTGAAGCGCATGCCATATTTATTTGCTATCTTGCATATTTCTTCAGTTAGAGTATTTTTCTTTTCGCCTGTAACTTCCCTGAAACCTCCAGAAATCACGACCAAGTTTTTAACGCCCTTTTCTCCGCACTCTCTGAAGACTTGGGGTACAACTTTTGGGGGCAAAACTATAATGACGAGATCTGGGACTTCTGGAACGTCTGCGATTCTTTTATATGCTTTACGACCTAAAACCTTATCTAATTTTAAATGAATGGGATAAATGTTGCGCTTGTAACCGTACGTCATAATATTCATCAGCAAGAAAGTTCCAAACGTCGTAGCGTACTGATTATTTGCCCCGTATATAGCAATGGATTGGGGATTTAAGAAGTCCTTTAAAAAATGAGTGTCATTCATGTGTAGAAAAGCGATAGATTACAAAAAAAGTTTATTTTTTTAAAAAAAATCAGATTTTACTCACAAAATCATATTATAATTAGTGCTCAAAAAGGATATATTAATTAAAGATTTCGTATTCATTTATCTAAAATATCGATATATTCAGGTTATAAGGGTTCCCTTTTTAGCGTGGAATCGAGAAAATACTTGAAATGTGAAGTAAAATGAACATAGATTTTATCAGAACGTTTATTAAACTTAGTGAAGTAAAGAATTTTTCGAAATTAGCCAATGAACTAGGGATATCTCAAAGTACATTGTCAAATCGAATTTCTCAAATAGAAGAGTATTTTGGCGTGAAGTTGATCGATAGAACCACTCGTACCTTTAACTTGACAAAGGAAGGGATGATCTTCTTAGGTCACGCCATCAAAATCTTGGAGGTATTTGATTCATGCAAGAAGGAGCTCTCAGAATATTCAAAAGAACACGAAGAAGAAATAATCATAACTGCCTCGACGTTACCAGGCTCTCACATGCTCCCCAAATATATTGCCAACTTCAGGGAAAAAAATCCCACCGTGCATTTCAAGATATTAATCAATAACTCTCAGAAATCAATAGATTTGCTGCAAAAGAAGAACGCAGATTTTGCAGGGATCGGGAGTTTCATGAATCACGATAAAAGTGACTTTGATTCCATTAAAATTAGCGAGGATAGATTAGTATTTATATGCTCTAGCGATAGCGAGTTGATAAAAAACGTAAATGCGCAAGTAACTTTTAGCGATTTACTTCAATATCCATTTATAAGCCGAGAAAAGGGCTCTGGGACCCGAAACATGATTGAGCGTCATTTTCCAGATTACAAGCAGTTGAATGAGAAATTGGAAATGAACGATAACGATTCGATTATTTCCGCCGTGAGCGATTCCAGGTATATCTCTATAATGAGCGAGACGGTAGCACAAAAAGCAAAAAACGCAGGATTGATAGAAATTTTAGAAATAAAAGAGCATCCTGTCATTGCGAAAAGAGATGTGTTTCTTATAAAATTAAAAGAGACTGAGTTAAGCAGGCTTAAAAAACAATTTTGGAACGCTCTAGCAGTATAATTCGATGCTAATTTTAAAAAAAAGGAAAAAAAACTTAATTATTTTGTAATTGAAGTGTCCTTGTCGAAATTTAATAATCCTTCAAATTGCTGCTTTATCGGATACACGCCTTGAATGACCGTATACAGAAAGAAGCCCACGAATACAAAGGAACTAATCTGTGGTATGATTCCCGTGATAATGTCAGCGCCCGTTATCTCCGTAACGTCGAGCGTGAGCAACGAATAAAGTAGCAATAGTACTGAAATCGTAATCGAGACGAGTGATACTGCGATTGCGGTGCCCTTGTTCATGTTGAAGGTTATTGGTCCAAATTTCATGCGATAATGTTTTGGTTGCACGATTACTGATAAGATGGTGTGGCTGATAGTATTCCCCTCGAAATCAATGTAGACATTTATGAACCTCCGCTCGCTCTCTTTTATCTTCTTTAATCTGTCGGATTTGGTAGGCATGATGGAGAAAATCATGACCGGGGGATTAACAGCGTCCTTACTGACTTGCACCTTACCGCTTAATGGATGTACCTCAAATCCCTCGCCTTCAATCCGGAGGTCCATCACGGGAGGTTCTTTCTTTTTCGTGACTATCCTAACGGTTGTTGTATACACCGTTTTGCCTTCTTCGTCTGCGATTCTCAGTTCTTGGTGCGAAAAATAGACATAAAACAAGTAGCTCTTTTTTTCCATCATTACGGAATAGTACTGAAGCCCCATATTTATGTTGTACTCGTACTGTTTGAGAGAGGCAATGGCTCCAATACTGCTAACGTCGTCAGCATCCGCAGGTTTCATCTCTTCCTTCAGTCCGTCTAGCTCAGTTAACATTTCGTCCCTCAATGATAGTAAATCTTCGCCACCCTCAGTTGATGTTGTAGGCGCTGCTGGGGAAGGTGCGGCTCCTGGAGGGGGAGGTGCCATTACTTTTGGAGGAGTCATAGCTTTTTTTGGTGGTCCACCACCTGCTGCTTCAGAAGGGGGTAGTGGGGGCGCAGGTGCGGGTGCAGGAGGGGGTGGTGCGTATTCCTCAGATTCTTTCTTTTTAAACTCTACAAAACCTTGTACCTCTTTTATTGCTTCTTCCTCCGCTTCTTCAAACATTTCTGTCGTTGGTTCTTCCATTTTTGCACTTTTCCATATTTGTTTTTCTACAGCTTTCATACGTCGCTCGTCTTCCATTCTTCCCAGGGTTTCCACGTCTGCAAGTACCAGATCTGCCTTACCCTTGCTCCTTTTCTTCCCTGCTTTATCTTTCACAGCTGGTTTCTTCTTTTCTTTCTTTGGTTTTTCATCGATTTTTTCTGGCTCGCCTTCCTTTTTGACAATCAATGGTAATTTTTTTAACTTCGTGTTGCCGTGAATGTTTATGAACGTGCTTGCGTCAACGATATCAACGTCGTTTCTGTCTATATTGATTCCTTTTTCTTCTAAAACCTTGTGGACGTCGTTTAGAATCAAGCTTATTCTCGTGTTCTTGTTGTAATTGCCAATAAACGTGAACCCCAGGAGCTCAACAACTAACACCTTGGATTTCTTATCGTAATAGATTTTATCAGTTCGGATTTTCAGTTCAGTAATGGATTGTAACGCTTCCAATTTTATCTTTCACTTGAAGTTTTTTTAGTTTTCGTGTTTTGAACTTCGCAAGCGCATGCTAAATGCTAAGTAAGTTCATTATAGTATTATTATGAATCAAGCTTATATCAATATTTCTATACAATTTATTCAATTTATTTAACTTGATTTTCAAGTAAAAATAAAAAATTATTAAAAAAAAATAAACGAATGACGCAGTAAATCATTTAGCTTGCTTTTCTTGCTGCCTTTTCTTTCTTCTCTCTGCTTTCTTCTTGAGCGGGCAATGGATTATTCCGCCTCTCGAAGTCATCAGGCATTGATTGCAGCTCGTGCAGAGCGGGGGCGAAATATCGCCGCTTTCCCATCGATTAGGAAGATCCGGTTCCCAAATCAGGGGTCTACTCATCGAAATTAAGTCCGTTTCTCCATCTTGTAGGAGTTTTTCAATAATTTCTGGATTTCTCACGCCTCCCATGAGGATTACTGGTCGATCTTTCATCATTGGTTTTAGTCTCTTCACGGAGTTGAGAAAATAGTTCTCCTGGTTTGCCGAGTCGACTTTCGCAAATGGATAAGTAGGATATGCGGGGTCAAGAATCGTGTCTGATGAGCCTCCCGCTGGTTCAATCGCGTCATAGCCTGTATCGATGAGAATTTTCGTTATTTGTTCAGCATCGTCTAAGTTCAAACCACCCGGGACGAAATCAAGGGTTTGCAATTTAAGGAAAATGGGGAATTCCTTTCCGACTTGATCTCTAGTTTGATCGTAAATATCGACCAAAATTTTTGTCCGTCCTTCAACGGAACCTCCATATTCGTCAGTTCTGTTGTTAAGGTATGGAGAAAGGAAAGATGATAGTAGCCATCCATGGCCTGCTTGCAGCTGTATCATATCGTAACCACTTTCGTACGCCCGACGCCCGGCATCCGCAAAATTTTTAATCACTCCTTCAATGTCTTCAGAAGTTAATACTCGAGCAACTTTCTTATTATATTTATGAGTATATGGCGAAGGTGCAACAGGAGTTGGTCCTTGACGACCCGCATGAGAGAGTTGTGGAGCAATTTTTACCTCTGCGTATTCGTGAACAGCCTCGACCAATTTTTTATTTCCTGGAATGAACACATCGTCAAATAAACAAATCTGATTTCTTCTCATGCCTTTGCCTTCTTCGTCTATGGATGTTATCTCTGTTATTATCAGCCCCGTGCCTCCTTTTGCAATTTCTTTGTAAAAATTAACGAGCTCGTCAGTAACTTTCCCTTCGTCGTCTGCCCCCCCTGTATGAGTGGCAGAACGAACGATTCTGTTTTTGATCTGTACATTTCCAATTTTTTTTGGACTGAAAAGTGTTTTTAATACCATCGTAATTCTTTATGTGTTATTTCTAATTTTATTTTAATTTTAAGTGAAATCTATAATAATTATTATAACGATAATTCTTTTATACTTTACACCACAGTAAATTATAGTATATAAAAAAGATATTGTTCAAAATGACTGTAACCAAACAAATTCCGTTAGAAGAGCAAGTCAAAAAACTTGCTTTAGACGAAGGTGCCGCACTAGTTGGCATTTGTACCGCTGATAGTATTAAGGAAAAAGATTTTTCAGATGCCAGTTTTATGCTGCCAGGTGCTCAATCCATTGTAAGCATTGCCATCGCTATGGATGATGAAATTGTTAAAAAATATTTATCAAAGGAAGAATACTTGCCTTTATGCTATGAAGAGGGGCACATCACGAAGGATTTATTAAAGATTGGAGATAAAATCAAGGAATTGTTAGAAGAAAAGGGATTTAAAGCTTTCCGGTGTAATATTAATTTTAATTACCGTAATATAAATACAACAAGCAAGGCAGTTGTTCCTGCGATAAAAGAATTAATAGGTTTAATTGATAAGGAAAAAGATCCAAATATAGAATTATCTCAAAAAGAAAAAAGAACTCTTGATATGCTTAAGAAAATGATTTTCAGCGGATTCAAGAGATCTCCAATGACACTTGTTCCTAATTTTTCCCATCGATGCGCTGCCGTAGCCGCAGGTTTAGGAAGAGTTGGGTGGAGTGGCAACGTGATTACCGAAAAATATGGTGCGAGGGTCCTATTTGGTTCAATTCTAACTGATGCAAAGTTAACACCAGATAAGCCACTAGAAAAGAATCCTTGTATTAAATGCAAGCTCTGCGAAAAATCGTGTCAGGGAGGCCTTTTTGCCAAGGACGAAACAGAGACGATTAAGATAGCTGACGTGGAAGAAACCATAGCAAAACGGAATAATTATGGCTATTGTATCGCAATTTGTAGTGGGATGGCAGGTCAAAACAAGTTTAAAGAGTGGTCAACGTGGTCCCCGTTTCGGTTAGATGATGTTGATAGGCTTCCTTTAGATGATTCCATTACGGAATACGTGCAAAACATGTACGTGAAAGCACTTGAAAAGGGAGGGAAAGAGGCTGAAAATGTACTTAGATTGATTGAAAATTCCTTTTTAGGGCGAAATAATAAACCTGCAGAAGATTTTAGACCTACATGCGGTTGCTGTCAGTTGGTCTGTGGCCCAGACATAAAAAGTAAGAAGGAAAGCTACAACCTATTAGTTAATTCTGGATGTGCAGATAAAGTTCCTTATTAGGAACTAGGAAATCTATTCTTTTTTCGTATTTGTATAGAATTAAAAAAAATTTAAATTCGAGCAAGCAAATTTCCATTTATGAGTGAAAATAAACCGGTCACGGCAGTAGTTATAGGTGCTGGATCTCGCGGAAAAGACGCTTATGGCGTTTATGGATTGAAATATCCCGAGCGGATAAACTTTATTGCCGTCGCTGAACCAGACCAAGGAAGACGAAGGATGTTTCAAGAAAAGCACGAGGTACCAGACGAGCTCGCGTTTGAGTCTTGGGAGCAACTATTTAAAAAGGGGAAAATCGCAGATGTGGCGTTTATTACAACTCAGGATCACATGCATTACGAACCAGCAATCAAGGCGCTCGAACTTGAATACGACTTGCTCCTTGAAAAACCCATCGCACCGACTTTAGAGCAATGTCAACATATAGAAAATCTAGCAAGAGAGAGGGGTAGGTTGGTACAAGTAGGCCATGTGCTGCGATTTTCTCATTTTTGGAAAAAAGTAAAAGAAATCATTGATTCTGGGAGGATAGGAAAGGTCGTTCACTACGAGCACTCTGAAAACGTGTCTTACTGGCATTTTGGGCATTCATTCGTGAGGGGCCTCTATAAAAACAAGGCAGACTCTAATCCTCTCATCTTGTCGAAATGCTGCCACGACCTCGATTTGATGCAATGGTACCTAGGTAATCCCATTGAAGTAAGCGCAACGGGAGATTTATCCTTTTATAAACCAGAAAATGCACCTCATGACGCTCCCGAGAGATGCACTGACGGGTGCCCGCACGAAGAAGAATGTCCTTGGTATGCGCCTCGATTCTACATGATTGCAGAAGCCTTGATTCGCATAGGTACCGAAACGGACAAAAGGCTATTGCGATTTGGTTCAAAACTCCTGTTAAATCATCGAGGGTTCATAAAGTTTCTTAGCCTTTTCATCAAACCGCTTAAAAACGTCTTGAACTGGCAGATGTTCCCTGCTACCTTTTTAGGATCGGATCTTTCAGTTGAAGGAAAGATGAAAGCCTTGCGCGAGGGTCGGTATGGATTATGCATATACAACTGTGGCAACGACGTTGTCGACCACATGATTTCAAACTTCCGGTTTGCTGACGGAGTTACGGGAACCCTCATCGTTCACGGCCTTTCGGAACACGAAGGTAGGGAATTGAGAGTATTTGGTTCAAAAGGCACGATCCGTGGACATTTTAGAGAATATGGCACGGAATTGACTGTTACTGATTTGAGATATCGCAACACCGAGGTGGTACATAAAGGAAGAATAGAACTCGAAAGCGGTCATGGGGGTTCTGACTTCTTGCTAATGGATGCCTTCACCTCCGTATTGTTAGGAGAAAAAACCGTCGAAGAAGCGGGATTGACGACGATTTCAAGCGCAATGGAATCCCATTACATGGGTTTTGCAGCTGAAGATTCAATGCTAAAAAAGGAAACAAAAAAAATAGACGAATTTCGTCCTCAATAATACTAGTTTTTTAATCTACTTTAATTGGATATTTTCTATATTTTTCTAGTATCCCTCTCATTGCGAGAAAATTGCCTACCGTTACGGCGGGATTAATGCTATGCCCCGTAGAAAAGATATATCCCCCACCAGGTGCTAATTCGCGAATTAATCGCTTTGCGTAATCTTCGACTTCCGAGCTAGTTCCAGATGCAAGCATTTGGGGGCTAAGATTGCCGCAAAATGTAACTTTATCGCCGTACTTCTCGTGTAACTTGAAAATATCGTAATCAGGGTTCGCCGTGGTTGGTTCCAATGGGTTAAACATATCGATTCCGCAATTAACGAGGTCGTCAAAAATTTTAAAGATATCCCCGCAACTATGAAGGAATACTTTTAATCCTGCTTTATGAGCGGTATTGCACAGTCTTCCATACCATGGTATGATATACTCTTTATAATGTTTAGGGCTCATGAAAAGACCGGATTTATATCCCATGTCGTCTGTCATGTAAATCATGTCAGTTTCTCCCCACTCGATTACTCTTTTTGTCATCTCTAGCATGAATTTTCCCCGATCGTCAAAAACTTGTTTTAATTGCTTTTTCTTCAGGAGTAACCTGCTGAAGTTTTCTATTCCAAACGGTTCCCATGTTGCTTCCATGACTCCTGATATAAAGGGCACGATGAAAATCTTCCCGTTTAACTCCTGTTCCATTTTTTTTGCACCCTTGTACATGTTTTCTCTTAACGGTTCATCTGGGTTTAACGGTGGAAATTCTTCATAATCCTCGAAACTCTGGAATATCCCTCCTGTATAATAAAGCAAGGACATTGAATCCTCGGGATTATACTTATACCTTAATCTCCTCCCAAACTCGTCAATAAATCCATCCTTTTTGAACTCAATCGGGTGATGACATAGCGCAGACGTAACGATGTCGTAACCGATTTTCGTGTAGAGTTTTACCCACGGCTCTATTGCTCTCTTAATGGCGATATCCTTTTTTGCCATGTATTTCATGAACTTTGAATATAATTTCTCGCTCCTAAAACACAAATTATAGCATAACCGTTGCATTTTTTCAACTTCATCAATGAAATATTTTTCTCCATAATAAGCACATACTCTTAGGTTATCGACTGAAGTCTCGAATGATGGCACGCGATCCGGCTCTTCGTGATTAACGGTTTTTAATACTCTTTCTCGTGCGTCCAAATTAAATCATGCTAATTTATTCTATTAAAAAATAATATAGATAAATTAGAAAAAAAAGCTTTTGTTTTT
>JAEORV010000333.1 GCA_016840695.1 Promethearchaeota archaeon | reverse complement strand
ATAAATAACTCTTTTAAAGTTAAAACTCGTGCATCAGAATATAAACCATTACCCAATGGTCTACCAGGATGAACATTATTTTGAGAAGAAATACCACCATTCCCCATAGTTATGGTAGCAGCGGGTTTATCCCAGCTCATTCTTTTATAAGTAGTATTGTAGCCACTTACTTTATCACCATTAGATTTTTTAGGATAATAAACATCATTATCAAAAGCTGACTTACCAGTAGGAGTATGCTTCATGCATTCTATATGTCTTTCATTATGTACTTTAGCCGTGTGAAAAGATATATTTGAAGATTCCCCACTTTCTAAAGAAGGCAAATGACCAATGGACTCCTCTAAAGTTATTTGTGGTTGTTTACTAGGAAAATTCCAATAACCTATCGTAGAAGCTAAAAATATCACCCTTTTTCTATATTGAGGCGTACCATAATCCGCCGCATCTAATACGGCATGATTGACTTTATAGCCAAATTTCGATAAATTAGTATACAAATAATCTTTTATAGGCATTATCTTATTATCAATTTCTACAGCAGTAGTAAGCATGGATGGTACGTTTTCTATAATAATGTAATCTGGTTGTAAATCTTCCATCGCATAAATTACATATTTTATTAGAAGATTTCGTTCATCTTTTGGATCTTTTTTACCAGCCAAACTCATTCCTTGACATGGGGGTGTGGCCAACAAAAATTTACAATCATACTTTTTAGCCTTATTTATAACATCTCTATATACATCAGTGCGCATTATATCGCCATAAACTATCTTCGAATTCGGGTACAAATGTTTATAAAAATCAGCTCTATCTTTTAACAATTCATTAGCTACTCTTATATTTATGCCATATTTATATAAATACGTTTCACCTATACCTACGTTTGCAAACAATGATAATCCGTTTATATGCCTTTTCAATTTATTTCAATACCTCTTTAATTTTTTTAACACACTCATCCACATTTTTTTGTATTTCTTTGCCCCAAAACCTAATAACCGTCCATCCAGCGGAGGATAAAAAATTATTTACTTCTTTATCTCTTCTAATATTTCTCTCTATTTTAGCAATCCAAAAACTTCTATTGGATTTAAAAGCATACTTTTTATAATTTTCCCAATCATATCCATGCCAAAACTCACTATCACAAAAAATTGCTACTCTTTTAGATGGAAACGCTATATCCGGGCAGCCTATCACTTTATTGTAATGCTTTCTATAGCGTAAACCTTTTCTCCACAATGCTTGACGCAGAAATAATTCTATTTTAGAATCTTTACTTTTGACCAATTTCATTCTATAACTTATATGATCTTTGGATTCCATAATAACTCCAATCTAAAATTCTATATATATTATAGGATAAAATCATAAATTTGCTAGATATTATCTACTTTTTTTCTGTTTTTGTTGACCTACTCTTATCTTTTTACTATTTTTATTATCTGTTTGTATATGGGTGGCCGCTGGGCAACGTCCTGATCTCCATTTTACTACTGGAGCTATATATAGCATACAATACCCATTTTCGATTTTTCCACATCCCTCACATTTATCTATTATAGGTAAGCATGGTTTTTCTAATCTACAATATCCATCACTATCCCTTAAATTACAAAACGTTCTTGGTACTTCACATAAAAAACTCATTTTAACCACCCCATTTCTTATCAATTTATATTATTTCTTACCGCTCTTTTTACTTCCCTTTTTACCTTTTTTACATTTTTTAGCCATTTTACTTTCCCCTATAACTTCTCTCAATGTTTTTAATTTTTCCATGGTAGTTTTCACACATGCTTTATGTGCAGCTACGCCTTCTGGATCATCACCAAATATAGTTGACATTATTCTTCTCCTTTACTTGGACGTGCCGAGATTCGAACTCGGGTCCGCAGTACCCAAATAATAAATTGATATACGATGATTTTCCCAGAATTGTGAGTGATAGTAAGACCTCTGGGGGGACTTCCTACCACCCTCCGCGTTTTATACTCGAAAGTATCGCCGAGGAAATTAGCTTTCGAGCCGTAACTTCTGTTCCCAACTGTTACGGAAGTCGTTGTATTTTACGCAGTAAAATACTTAGGTTTTACGACCACGTCCTTCATTACTTCATTGGCGTAGTCAATCATAGAGTTTCTAACTATTTTTAGCCCGTGTTTTAACGTAGCCACAGCCCTACGCATCGCAATTTATCATCGATCTACCACGTCGATGCCTATCACGCCCATTTAGAACCAAGGATACAAATACGTAATTTTCAATGGATCAGTACAAATAGGCATACTCCATGAATAATCAAGTGCATTAGTAGTATCCTCTTTCTTTTCTTCATTTACCTCAAAACCATCTGGCTCAATTCTCCATGAAATAGAAACCGATTCTTCGTCTTGTTTAGAATCCAAAATAACTGGCCTACCCCAGAGATATGCAATATGCCGCATTGTTTCCTTAGCATAATTTTCATCTAAATTAATACCTGTCCAATTATGATGTAATTGTAAAATACCCGCGTCTTTCCAATTACCATTTACAATGGTTATGTCTGGAACCAAACTTCTTGCAAACGCATTAATTATTTTTTTCCTTATCTCTTTAGCATCGTCTTTTGTAATCACATAATCAATGGTTTGCTGAGTTTCTTCCGCTTTATAAACGTATAATTCTAATTCTCTTACTGCATCTGGAGTCAAAAATTCATACATAAAAAACCAATCAGTATATTGCTCTACTATATCAAGACATTTTTCCCAACCTTCATTGGCACCCGTATCCCATTCTTCTTTTTCTTTTGCATTCATACAATTTTTCCAATCATCCCCATGACGGCCTTTATCCCAACATTCTTCAATGTATTTCCATAAACCAGACCCCACACTATATGGATTTAATTGAAAAGGATTATTTCCTTTTACAAGAGAATTTGCATAATTAAAATCTGCATGCTCTTTAGTAGTTAATTTACCTTCCTCAAACAACTGGTTCATTATCTTTTCATGAGTTCTAACTGCAAATCCTTCGTTCATAAACTTAGTTTTTATGATCGGCCAATAATATTGACCTTCCATACGCAGCACTTCTAAAACATCTTGCTGCCACTCCTGTAAAACTACTGAATTATCTATTACGTAACCAAGTATATCACTAGTCGGTTGAACTGGTGTTTTTAAGCTGATATCTCTCCATAATTTTTGATAAGCCAGCTCCAAATCTTCTTCAAGCTTATCTTTATCTTTACCGGTTATATCGCCAAAATTTCCACCTTTACTACCAAACCTGATTCTTTTTTCTTCTTCAAAAATTCTTCGTTTTTTCTCTTTATCCGTTTCATTAGTTTCAAACGGATCCGTATGTAATTGAAGTGCGTGACCAGCATCAACCGTTCTTTCCACTTCATCTATGCCAAATCTTTTCTCATACCGATTAAATCTTTTGGATGCTTCATACATCAAATTAACTATGTCTGGTCGAGATTTTTTAAAAAACTTATTGTTAGTAAAAAATGCACAATTATGAACAACAGCCCCTATACTTAAAACATAACTATTATCAGTAGCCACCTCTATATTATAAACAATATCATCAAAATCTTCATATTCTATAGATTTT
>JAEORV010000332.1 GCA_016840695.1 Promethearchaeota archaeon | reverse complement strand
CCACTAGGAATATTATTTCTGATATAATCATCTAACGCGCCTAAATCTCTTTTATCAAGAATTAGTTTTCCTAAATTATATCCATCAATTCCGCAACCTATATCAACACCAACAACATTAGGAATTACATATTCATTCATTTGTTTTGTAAAACCTATGCAGCTTCCAGCGCCGGCATGGCAGTCGGGCATGATCGCTATATACCCATGTTCAAATGCAGGATGATTTAAAAAACTATATATTTGTTGAACTAAAGTAGATTCAACTTCATCAATCATTACATTTGCGCTATTATATTTTCCTCTGTAAGTTAACATTTTCTCTCTTTTATAAAATTATCAATTCTTTCAATTTCCTCTTTAAAAAATTTAATATCTTTTTCTTTTTCTTCAATTAAATTTTCTAAATGCAATTTTCGATCTTTACATGTTTTAATATATTTATCTTCGCCCGGATATTTCATTTTAATTTCCCCAAATATTTGTTTCAAAATAAAACTTTCTTATCGTTGCTTCATCCAACGTGGATAAAGCTATTTCAGCTGGCTTTCCGTCATTATGCAAATAAATAAGCCCAAGAACTTTTTCAAGTGCTTCAAATTGTTTTCTTGTTGTATTTCTACTTCCAAACAACTCCCTCGCTTCTTTAATTTGAGAGTAACAATATTCATCATCTTTAAAAATTTCCATCGCATTCTCCTATGAGCTAGCGACTCGATTTGAACGAGCATTTCTGGATTTGCAATCCAGTACCTAACCATTCGGACACGCTAGCATTTTAAAATTGGTCAAATTATTGTGAAACGGGGTTATGGATTTTATTGGCTATAAAAGATAACCGTCTCACTTCCGTACCAATTTGGCAGCCCAAGGATTTGAACCTTGCAACCCCTAGCCCAATACGGTAATTTTTTAAAGAGGAGTAGTTTTACAGACTACTACCGTTAGACTGCCTTAAATTTCTTATCTGGTCATATTCTATACCAGTTCGGTTTTTTTCTTTTAGTCCACTTTGCTAAATGTTGTTTATATCTTTTATAATAACGTCTATATGCTTTTATTGGATTTTTCATTTTGCAATCATCTGGCATTGCTAAAATAAAATTCGTTAATCCAAAATCAGCAATTCTTGGTTCAGGTAAAGTTTTAATTAAAGCAGCTGATTTATGATCTCTACTATGATTAAATCTATATTTCCATTCTTCATTTAATTCTAAAGCTAATTCTCTTAACCAATTCCAATTTGCTAAACTTTTTCTTGCCCATTTAGTACAAGGATGATTTTTATGTGTTGACTTATAGCCTTTATTTATTCCAGATTCTCTACATACTGTTGAAAGCATTTGAGCGCTTTCTAATATCATTTTAACAACGTGTTTATCGTTATGATATTGAGCGCATGTTTTAACGTCTTTATCTAGAATAAAAATGTTCATTTTATTAAATCGCAAATCTCCCCAAAATATTTATCAAAAACTTGAATTAAATTATCATAATCACTTGAAGTCATTTCTTTTTGAATTTTATCGAAATCTAATCCAAGTTGTCTAGAAAAATCCTTAGCATACCCAAGTAAAACATAAGCATTTCCTTCTGGGCCACCAAGAAAAATTCTTTTCTTTTGATATGGTAAATCTTCGTATTTTAAAATGGCCATTATAATTTCCTTAATATAATTGCGTGCCTCTTTCGGCGATAGTAAACATTGACTAGTTATTTGCGTCCGAATTTTATAACCCGAGAGGCATCGGCATAGTTTCTTCTTTATAGAGTGCACTACAAACACTCTATTTTCCAACTTCTCTCAAATGACCCTAAGTGGAACTTAGCATCTCGAGAAGTCAGTCAATTTGCACCGGCTGGATTCGAACCAACGTCTTAAGGTTATGAGCCTTGCAAGGAGCCTCTCCTCTACGGTGCATTATTCAGACGACCGAGGACTTGAACCTCGAACTTTCTGGCTCAAAACCAGATGCTCTACCATTGAACTAGTCGCCTATACGAGAGAGCTACGTCTCTCTCGCAATGAATTAAATCTTAATTCATTTACTAGGAATATTTTTATCGTCGCCTTAGTCGACGTGCTCCTTAAGGGTGATACAACCCAACGCTTTTTAGATGCGTCAACCTATGGAACGTGACCTTTCGTAGTAAGACGATTTCCATCGGAGCATAGGGGATTTGAACCCCTGACCTGGTGATCGACAGTCACCCATCCTAGACCAACTAGACCAATGCTCCATATGAAATTTTATTCGGCCAGGTGGGACTTGAACCCACATTCATGCCTGATTAAAAGTCAGGTGCACCACCATTTATGCGACTGACCGTTTATTTTGGGGATCGCTTCGGTATAGATAATAAAGACTTGCCATATCCTAGTTTACTATCACACGATATGATGCTCCGATATTGTCCCCATTTGTTTAGAGCGATTATTTAAGGAGTCTCTTGAACTACCTTATTATTAACCCTACCCGGAGTTGAACCGAGATCTGCAGGTTGAAAGCCTACTATCCTGACCATTAGACGATAGGGTCGTTTGTGGACCGCCGGGGAATCGAACCCCGATCTTCTGATTGCAGGTCAGAAATTCTCCCGTTAAACTAGCAGCCCATTTGATTGAAGGATAATTAGTTTTCATTATTACCGGCTAACTGATTCTCGAACATCAGTTTCTCGTCCCAAAGCCACGAATTAAATTCGCCTTCAATCATTTTGTGCGGGAAGTGTTTGAGCCCTCATCTTCGACCGAAATAGCCGCTGTTTTACTTTAAACTACCGCACATAAAATTTCTTAAAACTATTACAACTAAAATCTAATGGAGTAGTTACTCCATCAACATCTGCTGTTGCATTACCATGAACTTCAATACTAAAATCTAAAAGCTCAAGTAATTTACTACATTCGCCACTTTTACCGAGATGAGAAAATTGTTTAAGAAAATATCTTTGCCCATCCCAATATTTACAATTTCTACAAATTTTTCTGTTCTTAAAGTTGTCTCCCTTGTGCCTCCTTTATTCTAATTCTAAAATCTTATACCATTGCTCCTTATCACATTCCATACCAAGATTGCCATAACATTTTTCATGTAGTTTAATTTCTTTCTTTATTAATTCTTTAGAATATTTGTCAAGTGAATCCCAATTTTCAATTAATGCTTCAACAACATCAGAAACAGCGTAAGTTCTTCTTCCGAGTGCATATCTAAATGCATATATTAAAATAGTATTTTTGTTCATCGTACTTTCCCTTTAAAGCATAAAAAAACACATTCGATTTTCCGAATGTGCCTCAGTATTCAAATCTTATAATACCTTAGCACATCACGATCCCGCCTCTTCATTATCATTATAATGAGGTTTTAAGGTACATGGAATCTGTGTTGAAATACTAAACATTTGAAAATTAACCTCTTTAAATTATATTACATTTATCAGAAAAAATGTCTAAAAAATAATTACGATAAGCCTTGTAATCTACAAAATTATCTAGAAATTTTATAGACTTTACTCTTGTAAGAGTTTATTTATAGTCATATTGCGCAAGTCTTAGCCCACAATCTGACTTTAAGTTAATAAAAATATAATATCACCCCCTCGTTGCTACTTGCCGTTTCCTAGGTCGACACTTTC
>JAEORV010000331.1 GCA_016840695.1 Promethearchaeota archaeon | reverse complement strand
AATAGAAGTAATGATTCTCATGACATTTTCAAGCCCTCTCAGTCGATCGATTACTTCTTCTAACTTTTTATTTTCTTCTTCTTTTTGTTTGCGCAAATCTTCTGTTATTTTCCAAAAGTTATCCTTAAGATCTTTAAATTTTTTAATCTCTTCATTCAAACTTTCGGCTTCTTTTTGTTTTTCATCTATCGTTGCGGTTCTTTCTTTAATCTCGACTTCCGATTTAGCAGTTCTCTCGTTTAGTTCTTGAATCCTCTTGTTAATCCCTTCAAGTCTCCGATTATTTGCTGTAAGATTATTTGAATCATATTTTTTTTGACTATTAATTTCTGTTAATTTCTTCTCAATTTCATTTAAAGCATCGCTTTGAGCCTTTATATTTTCAGAAATCTCTTCTAATTGTTGATATAATTCTTGACTTTTTGATAAGGTTAATTTTTTAAGCGAGATTGGAACGTTTTGTAAAATCTCCATTAAATCCATGACAAAACTATCAAATTTAGATGTGGATTCTTGAATTGCAACATCAGATGTCAATTTTACTTTTTCTATAAGTTGTTCAATTGTATCGTCTGCATTATCTGTGAAAATGGATAATGTTTGAACTATTGAATTGAGCATGACTGAAGTCTCTTCGGCTTTTTCTGGATGGTACTCAACATCCTCAAGTGTTTTCATGATTTCAATGATGTCTCTTATAAAATCACGAAATTTACTTGCTGATAATTCAATTGATTCGGCATTCGATAGTTGAATATCTCCTTTAATAGAATCAACAGAAATGCTAATATTTTGGGTGAGCATGTTAAGAATTTGGAGGATTCCAGTAATAGCTTCAGTATTTTTCTCATAATCCTCCTCTGAACTTTCAATTCTCTTCATGAAGCTTGCTTTTTCTTCAGATAATTCTTCCATACGTCTAATTACATTTTCTTTTTTAATATTAAGAGTTTTAGATTCTTCATCTATCTTAGAAACATTCTTAGTTAAATTGGATGCTTCTAATTCTAAATCCTTTTTTTCTCGCTCCAATTTAGTTAATTCCTTTTTAAAGATATTAAATTCAGTATTAATATTATCAATCTTTCCCTTATTATCATTAATAACAGATGTGAGTTGTTCTTGTTTCATCTGCAGGAGATCTATTTCCTTTTCATTTTTTCTATAGGTGGCATCCTCTTCGGAAATCTTTTTATTTAAATCTTCAACTTTCTTTCTAATTTCGCTTTCTATTTTTTTAGCATCTTGAATTGCCTCATCGATTCCTTCCGCGTCCCCCTTTAATTTATCTAGTTCCGCTTCTAATTTAACTTTCTTTTCTTCGTTCTTTTTTATGTTTTGTTTGAGTACTTTAATTTGAGCCTTGTTTGACGAGATATTTTGTTTAATTTTCGAAATTTCAGACTTGAATGCGGACTTCTCTTTTTCATTATTTTTAATTTTAGTATCAAATTCAGCTTGATTTTGATGACTTTTATCGATTTCCTCTTTTGCCCCTTCAATATTGCTCTCAATTTCTAAATTATCTTTATTTGCACTTTCTATTAAGGAATCAAGAGTCTGTCCTTCTTCAAGTTCCATTTGTTTGGATTTAAGGTTTTGTATATCTTGCTCGAGTTTTTCAATTGACTTTTTAGAGAGCGTTAAAGTAGTTTTATTTGAAGATAATTGAGTTTTGAATTGGGTTATATTTTCTTTAATTTCTTCTCTTTCTTTTTCTTTTTGAGTTATAGAGACTTGAATATTCTCCATTATGAGTGTTTCTTGCTTTAAGAGATCTTCTTGTTGAGTGATCTTTTCCTTTAATTCTTCCATTATTTTACGAGACTCTTCTATTTTTTCTTCTAATTCATCCTCTTCCTTTCGTAACTTCGAAATCTTTAGGGCAATCAATTGAGCTCTGAAATGATTTATCTGCTCCTCCAATTCTTTCCACGCGAGAGCGTCGTTTTTCTCTTTTTCAACTTTTTGCAGTTGGGAGGATACTTCTTTAAAAATTGCTTCAAATTGTCCTAGATCCCTTTCTGCCTTCTCTAGTTCTTTCAGGGTGGCATCTTTCATTTCATCGTATTTCTGCAGTCCTATTAATTCTTCGATGAATCTTCGTCTATCATCGGCATTCATGTGAGTTAATTCTACGATTTTTCCTTGTAAAACGAACTGATTGCTTCCTTCAGGATCAATATTAGCGGCAGCAAGAGCGTTTAAAATTTGTTGGCGAGTGGTTTTTTTTCCATTCATTTTATACCCTCCACCGCCACCTCTTTTAATTACTCTGGTTATATCAAATGATTCGGTACCTCCTGGAAAGATTCCTTCAGAATTATCAAAGTATATTGTTACTGAAGCTCTATTTGAAGGATTTTTCCCTTTAGCTCCAGCAAAAATTAGATCTTCTAAGCTTTTTGCTCTCATTGTCTTCTTGCTTAGCCGACCCAGGCAAAAACATAGCGCATCGATGATATTTGATTTTCCCGCACCATTCGGTCCAACGATACATGTAAATCCGCTAGAAAGTTTAATCGTTACTGTTCTCTCTCCAAAAGATTTGAAACCCGTCATTGAGATTTTAGAAATCCAAGTCAATATATATCTCCTTTTTTCTCATGATTGAATTATTAAAATATAGAGTTATTACAAGTATTAATTGTTTTTTTTTCTAATAAAATTAATCGTGTTAATGGAATTATTAGTAAAGGCCAATTTCATCCTTTTTTATGGTTCTATAGTTTCCCAAACACGACATCAACCATATCTTTCAATAAAATAGGATTAATACTTAGGAAAAAATATAAATCACATTCAAAAGCCTTACGAAAAGTGTGTGTTTTTTTATTACTTGAATTCCTATTTGACGGGCTTAAAATCCCGATATTATTTATGTTTATT
Organism: Promethearchaeota archaeon; assembly: GCA_016840695.1. Lineage (GTDB taxonomy): Archaea > Asgardarchaeota > Lokiarchaeia > Sigyniarchaeales > SOKP01 > FT1-020. The sequence continues at coordinate 766 of JAEORV010000331.1, read as the reverse complement.
ATTAAATCGTTAAATTCATCGATATTGCTCTGAAATTCTAGTGTTTCACAAGAGATTTCATAAAGTTTTTTCAATTCATTTGATGTAATGTAATATTTTGACTTATTCAAAAAATGATTAGACAAATTATCCAAAAAAATGATTGTTGAAATATCTTCTTCAGATATATATGTAAGCATGCTAAAATCATCAATAACATTGAATGAATCAAATTGATTTTGGCATATTTCTAACATTTCATGGTGTTCTAACTCACTTCGGTCTTTTAATAGTGGATATATCTCTCTGAATATATCCATTCCCTTTCCTGGAACGGGTACGTGATGTTCAAAAACCAAATCAGTAATATAATCAATCATTTTTTTATCAATTTCGTGAGAAAATGTAAGTGATGCTCTTTGTTGAAGTATAGAGTTCAATTCTTTGTATGAAAAATAACTCAATTTCTTTTTAATATCAAATTCAGATAAGATCTCTAATGTTGAAGCTCTCAGCACCTTATTGATTGTAGAGATAATAGTAACATTCGATTCTTTTCCGTAAAATAAAAATTTCTTGAAAACGCCGGGTTTTAAATATTCGATATTGTTAAATATTAAAACTATATATCCTTCTTGTTTTTTACAGGCGAGTTTAAAAATACTCCAAAGGTGAGAAGTATCTGAATTAATAATGGAATTAATACTTAGGTTAAGATTGAGAACTTTATTCATCTCAGCTAATATTGAAATAAGCAACTCATCTAAATTCTTATCCCTACAATCAA
>JAEORV010000330.1 GCA_016840695.1 Promethearchaeota archaeon | reverse complement strand
TAAGTCTAGCAATTTTTTCTAAAAGCATTTTTTTCAGAATCTTTTTTCTATTCTCATATTCTTCAAAATTCATCTCAAAACCCTTCCGCGTAAATTATTTATTTTTTATGCAACCTTGCTCGTTCAATATTCACCGTTATTCATATCATCGTGTATATCAGTAAGCATAGTTCCAGCCCTAATTCCACTAACTAGACAAGTATCAATTCCGTTCGTAGGAATACCACGGACACAGGCGCTCAATGTGTCATCTATGCAATAAAAAATTAGTTCTTCCGGTTTTTGTTTTAGTAATTTACTTAATTTTTTTAGATATTTTTCGTGATTCGGTTTCACTTCAAACCCCTTCCGCGTCGATTTTTTTATTGTGAAGCTCTCTTTCTTGATCTAATCTTTTGATATAAGCGCAGTTTTTTTCGTCTTCAATTTCAGTAACTTTTCTTTCGACATAATCAAGGCTTTTTTTAGTTAAAAAATAACCTGAACCAAAATAACCGCCTGAATTCTCGGATAATAGGCCTTTTATAAATTCCATATACCCCAGATAAACCAGTTCTTTTCTTAGCTTAGTAACCTTGTATTTTGTGAAACCTGTTTTATCAATAAAATTTTTTAATTTAAAGTAAATTTCATCAAGGCACCCAATAAATCCATGATGACTTTCTTTGCTTTTTTGTTCGTATATTTCTGCAAAAGCGTCTAAAATTTTTATTTGGTCTTCGTTTAAATCTTTCACCTTAAACACCTTCCGCGTAATTATTTAAAACTCTTACATCCTGAATAATGCCACGTTCAGACAAATACTCAATTTTCCACTGTGTATAAATAACATCTAAAGCAATCGAAGCAGCAATTGTAGATACAGCAACAAAAGCTAAGAGAATAACTGTTAACAAAACATTGCAAATTTTAATGACATTTTCTTTCATAATCTTAAACCTCCTAAATTTATCTTTTACGATTAATAGCCTTTTTCTTTCGCTTTGACTTACCATTACAATTCCCTGAGTTTCTCCATGAATTTTTCTCGACAACTAAAGGTCTGTATGTTTCACTGCTTGATGATCTTAAAAAATAATAAAGCCCTATACCATTCACCTCAAACACCTCCCGCGTTAATTATTTATTTTTTTCCTCTAAGCTGTATCGAATCTCTTCCCAGCATTCAGGATCAATATTTTTTATATCCTCGAAGTAAATTTCACCATTATCTTTGAAAAAACAATCTTTATCGTCGTCCAAAACTGTTTGACAAACCATGCACAAATAAGTTGTGTTTACTGTACCGTTATCGGCATAATTACAAAAATTCATTTCTGTTTTTGGCTCGAATACCCTACCGCATCCAAAGCATTGCTGTTTTTTTCTGATCTTTCGTTTTCCACTGCTTAATACATCGCCCATGGTGCTACCCTTCTTTAAATTTCTTCTTCAAACTCTTACAAATTTCATTAAGCGCGTTCAAACCCTCTTTTGTGACAATTTCCCCGTTGAACCTTGCTTTTTGTAGCTGATAAAATTTATCCATTGCTTGTTCCTGTGTCATTTTGATGCCCCCGTTTTAATAAAAGTTCATAGTTGATTTATTAAATTTCAAAATGATATCGTCCTTGTTTGTCTTACTTCCGAATCTGTTTTTAGCGAAAATAACCTCGATATCTGATACTTTTTGATCTCCAATAAGGTCTAATCTTTCGTACAAAAAACAAACCACTTGCCCTTTCTCCTCAAATGCAGCCGATTCTTTTAAATGCCTCATTAGTGGCCTACCTGTATCGACTTCTCGGCTAATCTGTAGCAAACAAAAAACCGTTTGTCCTGTGCTTTTTCTTGCCTGATCTATGAATCCGGCTATGTAGTTGTATTTTAGCCTTTCATCCTTGAATTTTTTTGATGATGTAATCTCGTGTGCGTGATCAATTATTACCAGATCATATTCGTTATTTTCCATTATCTCGCGTATTGGTAGCTCTGTTTTTCCGTGCAGGTCGTATATGTCAATTTGGTTTGATTTAAATTTTTCTATCTGGTCATTAATCTGATATTCCTGCATCGAATAAAATCGTTTATTGTGCTTGTTTTCAATCTGACATAAACGCTCTAAAACTTCATAATCTGGCATTTCATAGCTCAAAAACCCTATTTTTAAAAATCTGCTGTTTCGTAGTGCGCAATTCATTGCAAACGTTGTTTTCCCGGTTCCTGGTCGTCCACCGATGAAAACTAATCCTCCAGCTTCTGGTTTGCAGAATTCATCTATCTTTGAGTATCCGAATGATATATTAGATTTCCCGGAGCTTATCCTGCTAATAATCTCGTTTTTCACTGTTTCTATGTCGCTCGCTTCAATTGATTGAATACTACATTGCTCGTTTAAAATGTTTAGTTCTGACATAAGGCCGTTTATTTCGCTGTCAATGTAATTTTCATTTGAAATAATGTCATTGTGTTTCTTCTCTAATAAAATTCGATACTGATTAGATTTAAACCTCAATACGAGTTGATTAAGATACGAATTGAAATTGTTTATATCTGTTTTCGTTCCACATTCAGCAACTTGAATTAAAAACTCGGATGTAATTATTTTGATCGAATCATTCTTTTTAACCCAGCTATACAGGATTGGAATATCGATCTTGTTGTTTTCTGTGTAGCAAGCCAATATTTCACGGTATGCCGCTTTTGATTGGTATGTGAAAAAATAATCCTCGTTGATTTTGCTAATAGCCCTAATAAGACAATCAAAATCATGAATAATGCAATATAAAATCGTTTGTTCTTCAACTTCACGCATTTTATCTCCTTGCTTTAATTTTTAAATTAACCCTAATTTTTCCAATATTTCGCCTGAACTATCCCCGTGAGGGCATTGATGTTTTTCGCCTTCGTAGGTTATGAATCCGTTTCCTGTTCTGCAGAATTGGCAGAAATCTGTCTTTTTGTTTTCTTGTTTTTTATTGATTCTATCAACTCCTTTTTTCGGGTTCATTTTTTCCCAAGTTACTAGACAAAGTTTCCAGTTTTTAATCTTTGTTTTTCCCCTAAACCAATTTACGGCCTCATAGTGGTTAAAAAACTCCTCTGGGTCTATCCATGTTTCTTTTTCTTTAAAAAACTCTTTTACTTCATCCAATGAGGGTTTTTTAAAACCCGATTCTTTTTTAGATACGTTAGTATCTTTTTTTAACTTATTAACATTATTATCATTATTGTTAGTGTCTTTCTGTTGTCTTTCTGATGTCTTTTTGTTGTTCATTCTGTTGTTACTTTTTGACGAAAAATCCTCATTTCTTTGCGTGGTTATCATTAAATTTTGTTGTTCAATTGCTTGATATTTATCGTAGTTTATTATCCTTATTTTCTGTAATACTTTTGAATTTCTGTTTACAATTTCAATCATTTCAGAGTCTTCTAATTCAGATAAAAAACCAGTTAATTTATTTCTCGACCATTGCCATCTATCTGCAAGCGTTTCTTTACTTCTTCCTACTTCACCTCTATTTATTTCAATTCTTATACCTCTTTTTCTTATATATCCTTTTTCGTGGTTTGCGAGTAATAAAAGATCAATCCAAGCCTGACCTCTTGTAAACTTCTCTTCAAGCCAAAGAGGATTATCAAATATTGATCTCCAAACTGATATATATCCTTGTCCCACGATT
>JAEORV010000329.1 GCA_016840695.1 Promethearchaeota archaeon | reverse complement strand
AGTATCTACACCAAATTCTTCATACTTCTTTTTCGCCATTTTATATGCTTCTTCAATCATTCACAACACAACCTCCTTTTTTTGATAAATAATTACAGGTTCTAAAAGACCAGATGGCATTAGAACCTTCTTTTTGTGGTTTCTCCAATCTTTTCCACCTTTTTTTGCGTATCCTACTAAACGGTTTTTCAAGGTTGGTATTACGTGAATCTCAATCTTGTTTTGTCCCTTGGCAACTTGTTCCGTAATGTCAACCTCAAACGGATAAACCATTATCGGATCGAATTCACTTCCGTTCACTTTCACAACTGCTACGTCTCCAACGCGACCCAGTGAGAGAATTAATCTAGTATCTTGTTTAATGTGTTCAGATTCCAAGATAAAGGATGTAGCATAAATTCCCCTTGAAGAGGAATATTTCAATTGCTTTATTTTACGCCAATCCTTATTTTCTTTCATGGTAAGATCTATTGGAGTTATCTCTCCAGTATATTCCCTGAAATCTGTGTGAAAAGTCCAATCTTTCAATTGTATTGGTTTAGCAAGTTCGTTTTTTACAATAGAAACGCTTTTTTTCGACCCATCCTTTAATTTAAAATCGTATGTACCGATTTCATGAAGTAATCCATGTAAGGATCCATTTTTAGTTCTTTCTAACTTAATTGGTGTATCCTCCAAGTGTGGAAGTTCTTCCCCGTCTTTAAATTCTATAATAAACGAGCCATACCCCTCAAAATGTAAATTCATTATGATGCAATTGTTCTCAATCTTATATTGCGCAGCTTGTTGGATATCGCCATTCCAAGGATTTAGCATGTATGGAAATTTTTCAATGTTGTTAAATCTAACTTTTAGATCCAAAGGGTTCTTATCTGAATGCCGTAAAAGGAATATATCTGAATTTTTGGTCTTTTTATGAATGTATTTGACCGTAGGTTGTTCATTTTCAAACGATATTTGAGGTGAAATCTTTAATATTTCATTGATATATTTAATCGGATCCAATTCATTATCAAGGAAATGAATTTTATCTTGGATCTCGTTTTTAAAAATCGTATTAATCTTTTTATTATTTTCTTCTTGGTTGAGAAATCCAGGTTGCTTATGAGGAATCTTGTTTAAAAATAATACGGGAATTCCTGCTTCTGTTATTTCTTTAATTCTTTCAGTTAATTCGACTGAAATAGCCTCAGTATTATGTAAAATTAAGACTCTCAATTCACATATCCCAATCTTTAATTTATTTTCTTCAATCTTTGCATTAATTATTGATTCTTCGTTAATGTGAACATAGGAATACCCATTATCCATTAATTTATCTGCTAAATCAAGTTGATGCTTTGTCCATATTTCGTATTCATCTAGTCCTTTCTCTTTTATTTTACCTATAAACTTAGATGTTGGAGTGGTGCAATCTTGATCGTCTAATATTCCTCCATGGAGCTCTTCTTTTTTTAAGGAAGAATCGCAGTAATTAAGTATCGGAAAGTAGATCCCTATTTGACATTCTGTTTTACCACGCTGAAGCACGTATTGACAACGAGTCATGTACCCGTTCATTATTGGAAAGAACTCCCAAAATGGATTTTTTCGGCTGAAATTAGTGCTAAATTTCATTTGATTTGAGATGTATGGCGTTGAGTACATGAATCCTGGATATGGAAAGAGAGGATTCTGATAAGGAAAGCCGTGATATATCATTTGATTAATGCCCGAGACTAGCAACTTATCAGCAGCAACCTTCCATTTCAAAGGTGTCGTCATGTAATCGCGTCCCATGTATATATGGGATTCAGCTGTTACTATAGGTTTCTCGTAAATCAATCCTGCGGAACCCGCAAATTTGAAAAAATCTAAAGTACCTCCAGCATAGAGTTGCTCAGTTTCTGGGATGTGAGATAGACCCCAAGCTCGTAATGTATCTGCTGTAAAGCCATAAGCTTGAATTCTACTTAAAATATCATTCTTTTCAGCCCAATCTGCCATAATTTTAACATACTCTTCGCAGAATAAATCCGAAAGCGTCTTTTCGTAATCATATCGAATACGCTCTCCATCCTCACCCTCAAAATCAAAGCATGGAACTCCAACTCCGAGTATCGGGAGAATATACTTGTTATATCTTCGAGGAATATAAACTATTGGCAAATATGGTTTTAAATCATACCCTCGAAGTTCTTTAAATCTTTCTAGAAATCCATCCGTCCAATGCCAATCGGAACTTAATTCGAGCGAATCTGTAAAAAAAGCTCGGAAGGTTTTCCCATAATGTTCTCCGAAATATTTCTTTCCCTCTCCGAAATGTTCTTCAAGATGATGAAGAATTGGTTTTGAACTGAAATGATCCATTACTAAACTCAAATCATCTACATTCATTCGAGCGTCAAAGAGAGGTTGAGCACCCGAAGGACCCTTATAAAACGCAAAAATCTGCCATTTTCCTTCCGGCACGTTCCATTCTAATATTTTATCCTTAACTTTATCAGTAAGATCGATTATTGAATTTCTATCAATGAGATGCGTTTTCTTCTTGAATAAATGTACCTTTCCAGGTTTTCCAATTGGTTTAGCCGCAATTACAGCTAAAAGTTCCATATCATCGTCTAAATATTCCATTGAAAAAATTGTACGACGAAGTAAATCTCCAGAATTAGGTATTATTCTATCAAGAAATCGCGATAACGGCCCTCCCATACGCCAGAAAAGAAGTTTTTTGTATAAAGGAACCTTTCCTTTATAACGCCTCCCGCCTTTTATCACCTTTTGTCCTAACATTAATACTTTCATTGATAAATCTTTGCTGATATCGGTACCTCCAGCGGGCCAGGCAGAGTTTTCTGTTATGTCGATGATCATATCTCGTTTTTCTGCCTCGTCGAGAAGGGCCTTTACCATCTTAAAATAGTAGGGTTGCATGAACCTATGGCTTCTTTCGGCTCGATCTCTATCAGTTTTTTCCAAGCCTATTGGACATCCAATCATGAAGCTCTGTATTTCTGCCCCATAGAAACCTGCCTCATCGAGCTCTTTCACTTCATTTACTAATTCTTCCTTTTCCACGTCAAGTCCTGGCCACCACCATCTTACCATGGGGCGAGCTGACTTAGGAGGATTTTTGAATTCTTCCCATACAATGTCACTTTCCTTAAAAGATATTATTCTTGAATTATTCATGATCTCAATTCTTTAATATATTTTATACTATTCATAGTTCACTAATATAGTGAATAGCTAAATATTTTACATTTTATAAGTTTTAATTATTATTAGATTCATTCTTAAGTTGAATTCATTTTTTAAAACATTAATAATTAATAAGCACAATAATTTAATATCTAAACCTAATAATTTTATTCAATATTAAAGAAAAGCTCTATTGAATAATTTGGTATATAAAGTGGCATTTATTTGTCCTCCATTACAGGGGCACATTAATCCTATGTCTGCGATTGCTCAGGGATTGAAAAAACGAGGGTTAAATATAAAATTCATAGGATTATTAGATGCTATTAATTATATTAGAGATTTTGATCTTATTATTATAGGAAATAAAGAGTTCCCTAAGGGTAGTATCTTTAAAATAACCCAGAAAATGTCAAAGCGTAAGGGTTTGAGAATGGGGCGTATCTGGCAAAAAAAATTTGCCAATAAGTGGTCTGACGT
>JAEORV010000328.1 GCA_016840695.1 Promethearchaeota archaeon | reverse complement strand
TGACAGAGAGCTTGTTCTATGCAAAAACTCAAGTAAAATTATTCAAAAAAAACGCTCGCATATACCTGATGAAGTAAGGAAAAAATTTAGCGCATCATAATTACGATTTTTCTTTTACTTAAAATTTAAAACATTATATTTTCATTATGTTTATAACTCGATATAAACAAATTAAGTATTACTAAGGATGGAAATAAAAAAGCGAAAAGATCGCGTTTCTAGAACAAATGATCGCGGAGAGATTAGCATACCTATTGGTCATTTTGCTCTTAAAGACACTTCAAAAATTACAGGTAATACATATCCGAAATTTATTATTTATGGATTAGGTTCGTGTGTAGCTTTAATACTATTCGATAAAAAAGCGAAAATTCACGCCATGTCTCATATCTTACTTCCATCCTTTCATAATGTGAAAGAAAAAACGCCTCTTAGATATCCCCAAAAATACGCCGATCAAGCGGTGAACGATCTTATAAAACTAATAACACGCAAGGGAGCTACTATAACTAATTTAAGAGCTGTTATAATTGGAGGAGCGAAAATATTCAAGAACCATTATAACAATATAGGGGAAGAAAACGTGAATATGGTAAGAAAGGAGCTAGAAAAACAAGATATTAAGATCGTACAACAAGTTGTAGGAGGCACATCAGGTAGAAATATTAAATTTAATACGAAAGACGATTCAATTTTCGTAAAAACTACAGGAAAATCAGAGTTTAAAAAAATTACATGAAAAAGTGATAAAATATGAACGATCGTGAGAAAAATCAAAGTGAGGAAGAAATAAAATTAACACCTGCCCAAATGGATTCATTAATGGAGCTTGGTAATATAGGATCAGGTCATGCAATTACGGCTCTTTCTCAATTGATGGATAAACGCATTGACATGTCGTTGACATCTGTTGATGTGATTCCATTTTGGAAACTTCCAGAAAAATTCGGAGGAGAGGAAGTCGAGGTTTTTGGAATATTATCTTCAGTTCATGGAGAGCAAGAACTCTTAATCCTACAGATTTATCCTAAAGACTCTATCATCAAAATGATTAATTCTTTATCTGAAGGAAGAAACACGAACTCAGAAGACATAAAAATCCTCTCGGATCTGGATGATTTTTCGTTAAGCATAATAATGGAAGTGGGGAACATATTATCAGGCCATTATGCTAATGCTTTAGCAGATTTAATGGAGATTAAGCTAGTCCCCGAGGTTCCAGATGTAGCATACGATGTATTGGGGGCTATTATGAACAGTGTTATTGCTAAAACTTCAGAAACCGTAGATCTCATGATCTTGATAAATACAAAAATGGATATTGAGGATTTGAATCTAAACGGAATCTTTTGTTTTCTACCAGCAGTAGCTACATTAAATAAGATATTTACTGCTATAAATCTTGAAGGATATTATTAAAAAATATATTCAAGGCAAATAAATAGTTAAATAATAGTTTAGACAACAATATTATATTAAAAAGAATTAGGTTATTAAATTAAATGATTAGAGTCTCCACTTTAAACGAGCTTCTTACCAATCTAATTAACGAAGTTCCTGATTTGTTAGCAGCTTTAATCGTTGATTTAGATGGTTTAGTGATTGCTCAGCAATCTGTAGAAGGATTCGACGAAGAAATTATAGGAGCAATCATGAGTATCGTTGAGAGAACAATCAGTAAAATTAAAAGATTTGCTGAGACCTCATATGGGAGTGGAACTATTGACACAAATGATTTTCAATTGTTTTACCTGGAACTTGGTGGAGCTTCTCCTTCCCTATTCGTAATTGTAGCAGGCGTGTATGCAAGGTTAGAGGTCTTCATCCCATATTCATATATTGTTGCTGAAAAAGTTTCTCAATTGTTAAATAATAAAGAAATTACCCCAGTTCTCCCAAAAGTAGGAATAGAGGGGAAACTTGAGCTCTCTCCAAATTATATTACCATGGGAGCGAAGAATATCACGGGCAAAATCATCATTATTGGAGCGGATGCTGTAGGGAAGACATCTCTTGTAAATATGTATATTAATGGGATTCACGATGAGGAGTATCACCCGACAATAGGAGTGAATATTGTTGAAAAGGAGTTACAAATCACCAAAAATTTGATTATAACATTCTTTTTGTTCGATTTCGGGGGTTTAAAATCGTTTGCGAAGGTCCGAAAAAACTTTTATGACGATTCGAAAGCAGTCATCATCTTATTCGACTGTTCGAAAAGCGAAACTTTCGACCAAATTAGCGAGTGGATAGAAGAAGCGCGACATTTTATAAAGAACACGTCTGTATCTTACATCATAGTTGGTAATAAAATTGATTTGATTGAGAATAGAGAACCGATTCTAAATAAAGCCAATGACTTGGCAAACCAATATGGATTTCGTTTCTTTGCCACTTCAGCTAGTACCGGAGAAGGACTTGACGAATTATTCATGTTCTTAACAAACTTCGCCTCAAGTCAACTCGAATAAAGCATAACACAATAGTTTATTTATAAGATATTCTCGATTTTCTTGGTTAATTCTTTTAGCAATAAATTTCCCATTCCTAACTTGATATGAGGGGAAAAGATGAGAATGAGAATAAATTTAATGGTATCTATTTCCATGTATTCTGAACAAACCGTTTGATTATTTTCAAGTTCAAGAAACATTTTTTTAACGCTAATTAAATTTTTCTTAGCTCTTACTTCAAATTCTTTTATTACGCTTGAGAAGGTTTTTTGAGGGAGGGAGGAATATAAAACTTTTCCATTAACAGCTAGTATTGCACTACCTAATATATCCTTATCACCCACAGATCGCCGTAAAATGTTGATGATATTCTGAAATTCAGGGATAGTGTCTTTTTCTTCTTCTTTTTCAAGAAATTCTACGCTTGAAAACTCAAAATCAACCTGTTGATACCCTCTTACTTTGAAATTCTTGTCTATAAAAGCTTGAAAACTGTGTTCACAACATAAATCCACGGGTATTGAGACTGTTGTTAATTGTTTGCTTTGATTAATAATTTTTGTAGGAACTTTCAATTTTCTTTGTGTTTTACATTTAGGACAAACAATAAAAATTGTTTCAAATAATTCTTCTTGACCATTCCCCATATTAGCTGCTTTAATATCGTTCATTTTACGACAATGATTGTATTCTTAAAATCTCTTCTCTAATAATGAATTGGATATATACTTCCGACATCGAAAGGGCAAAAAATCCAATTATCTATTCTAATTAATTAAGTATTTGTATTTATATCTGTGGTAATCGGTAAATCTATAAATTTTAAATTAAAGCTAAGTTTTTTATAATTCTAAATTGAACTATATATTGAAAAAGAAAAAATTATGAATTAAAATGTCATTAGATCTCGACGCGGTTATTAAAAACATAATAGAAAAATTTAGTTCGAGAGTTTACTTCATTTTAATTACCACTCAAAATGGTGTTATTGTTAAAAGTTATATCAACGAAGAAGAATTTAACAAATCTTCAATTAGCTTAAATATTTCGCAACTTTACGAAACTGCTGAAGAAGTAACAGATGGGTGTGGCATCCACAGTCCTGATTTTGTTACCATCCATTCAGATAATTATTTCATCCTTTCCATTAAAATCTTAGAAAATATCATAATTTTACTCACGGAAGACCAAATTGAAATCAAGAACGCTT
>JAEORV010000327.1 GCA_016840695.1 Promethearchaeota archaeon | reverse complement strand
ATAAAAAGTCCATATATTTAATTTACTCTTTTTCAAAAAAAAAAAAATGAGATAATTGCTATTTATTTTGTTAGGTTTACAAAAATTTTTATTTTTTTCATCCTTTAGATTAAATAGAATTAAGGACAATATATAAATTAGGGATTTTGTCCAAAACAATAAATTCTGAAAGGAGCTCTGCCCGATCAAAAAACTGGGTCCATTAGCTCAGCTTGGTTAAAGCGCGGGTCTTATAAGGCCCTATAGACGGACATTGCACAATTAAATCGTCTATATAGCATAAACGCCCGAGACCGGGGGTTCGAAATAACAAGGAAACGCCTTGTTACGAAAATCCCCCATGGACCATCTTATTTTTTTTTATACGATAAAAGGAGAGTAAGATTTTCTTATTTATCCAGATTTACAGTAATTAAATTGAGAACCCATTTTTTAATTTCTAAGAGGTTTTTTAACAAACCAGCCAAGTGAGTTTTGGGATACGGTGATTCAGGAGGTAATCTTTGGGCAAACGCCATCCACTTGTTTAATGCGAGTTGTACGAGGCTTGCTCCTTCAGCTTGCATGAACATTGGAACAACTGCTGCACTCTCTCGAGCGTCTCCAATGGCAAAATATACCTTACGTGCGATTTCTTGAAGCATTGAGAGATTAATGGCCTCGTCTAATTTTCTCTCCACTAATATGTTTTTAAGTAATTGCGTTTTAGTGTCGTTATCTCTTGTACTATACTTGTCTTTTCTTGATTTAAGAGTTGGTTGAATTTCGTTAATTAATTTATCGAGGTTGCTCTCTTCAGAAGAATACATTGTAATTTTTACAACGTCATCTAAAGCTTCAAGTGAAGTGAAGCGTTTTTGCTTTGAATAATAAAGTATCGCCATTGAGCCGGCTTTATTAACGTCTTGGGATAATTGATGATAAATACTTCTCGAACTAATAGTGTTACTCGTGTGATACGCCAATTCGAATAACTCTCTATGGTTTAATGAGCCATATTCCTCATTTATTTGTTTCGAGGGCCATTGAGAAGTAATTTTATTATTAAACTCATCTAGTAGTTTATTTTCCATGATTTAGCATCATTATAATATTATAATTACAAATAGATGATCATATTATAACAAATTTCTATTAAAAATTTATTCTATTAATATCAATTACTTTTGAGTTACTTGCTGGTAGGCTTTTTTAAATTTCTCAACAGCAGAAAGGATATCAGTTGAGCTCGCTCCAATTGCTGCGTTCATGATTATATAAGGAGTGGAGTATGCTTTACAGCACGTGCCAAATTCTTCATCGTCGGGATCGAATACTCTCGGCCCTGTCACTCTCAAGTTGTACAGCGCGCCACCAAGAGCGAGTAGTTGGTTCTTTTCAATTGTTTCAAGGGACATCGCTACTGCCACGGGATTAAAAATATCAAGCACTCTTTCACCAATTTCATTGGCAACTTCTTTTAGCTTATTTTCGAGTAAATTTCTGTTTTCTTGTTGTTCTTCTAATAATTGTTGATACCCTTCAATGCCTAACGAGAGCATCGAGATCAAAAAATTAACCACGGGAGTAGCAGACGCACGACCAGCATAAGCTTTGCTTATTTTTTCAACAATTTCTTTGCTCGGAGATGCAATCACAGCACCACCAACAGGAGTGAGAAAGTTCTTATCGGTAGATTGAATTACAGCGTCTACACGACCTGCATCGATTGCAGAACGGATGAGTTTCATCCATTCTGGACTCTGTACGCCATATGCGTTAATTATCACGTGAACTAAGTTCTTTTCTTTTGCGAACTTGCTAATCTCCTTTAAATCATCGTGTTCTCGGGGAGGAAAGAAGCTCGTTATTGATATTATTGCGAAGCAATCTTCGTCCAACTTGCTTTTTATGTCTTCGATGGGAACTCTCACTGCATCACCAAAAATCCTCCCCTCTACTACTTTCGGTTTTATACCGATTAAATCCAACGATTTTAAAATCGATTTGTGATCAATTTGAGGAACTAACACCACACGCTTGTTTATTAAGCTCTCATCGTTCCAATCGGGTTTTAAAGCGCTCAGGCAAAGGGATAAAGACATTCCAGTGCATAAAGGCATGACAATTGCGTCCTTGATGTTGGGCAATCCGAAATTCTTGAAGAAATTACGCGCTAAGTAATTAGTAATCTCGTACATCATCGATCCACCGGGGGCTTTTGGTTGTGGTGCTGTTAAAAAACCACTCCTGCCAACACCATGACAAAATCCCGCTGAAGTCTTCAAGTGAATCTTTGAAGAGATTCGGGCTTCTCTTTCACCAACTCTAGCAGCTTCAGAATCCTTATCAGTGTCCATTTGGGAAAGGATTAGAATAAAAAACTCGATTTGTTCGTCGCTCCAAGGCTTTTTTGGAACTGATTTTTGCTCTAATAATATTTTCAGAGGTTTTAAAAACTCATTTAATACTAATTGACCTCTGTTTAAAATATTTTGAGGAATGGACGAACTATTGAAAAAATCAATAATTTTATTAAGATCAACCAATTTGCAGCACTACTTTTTTGTGATAATGGCGGCCCTCGTGCGGAATCGAACCGCTATCCCTCCGCAGGATAACTGGGTTTGAAGCCCAGCGTCAGAGACCACTCCAACCGACCAGGGCCATAGTATACAATATATTTGGACCATCAAGGGCCAAAATATAATTATACTCTAATTCAATGTATTTATTATTTTAAATGAAATTTACGATTTTTTTTATTACTTTTTAAAAATTTTCAAGAGAAATAGATAAATTCTTGTTATTTTTCACGTTTAGGGCTTTTTTTCACCATAAAAACGATCATTGCCCACATTATATATAGTGATGCAAGTCCAATAATTAATCCAGTGATACCTTCACTGCTAAATAATCCAAGATATTGTTGCGCAAATATACCTAATAAGGCCATTATAAGCATCATTATTATCTTTCCGAGAAACATCCAAACGAAGGTCTTTTTCACGTCGTATTTTATCATCCCTAAAGGAACCATAAGTAAAGATTCCGGCAGCGGTGACATACCAAAAATTAAGATCACTCCAGGAATAACTTTTGGTTTTTTTAGAATAACTTGACTCCATCGATTCTGTAATTCTGGATCGTCCTGACTTAGGACGTGCTCTGCACCTCTTCCAATGTAATAATCTAAAATATCTCCAATCGTGTTTGAAATTGCTGAAAAGAATACAATGCCCGTGATGAGAATGCCCGCAGTATAAACATTTCCTGCGACCCACGCTGCCGAAAATAACGCAACTGGAATCATATATGGAACGGGAATGGGAATTATGGCGCCTATAAAGCATAATATTGACACGATGCCTATGGCCATCCAATAATTGGCCGTTCCTAAAGCTTCTTCGTCAAACCAATTGCTAACATCCAGTAATTCTCCCACATCTCTATATATGAAGCATACAATTGTCACGATGATAATAATTACCAAAAAAATAATGAGGAACAGATCCGTTTTTTCGAGTTTTTTCATAATTTACAACGATAGCATCTTTTTTTTCGATAATAACTTAAGAAGAATCGTGGTATTTATTCTTTTTTGATCTTCTTATCCCGTGCGTTAAAATCTGCGGGAGACAGTCTTCTCACGTTTGGTTTCACTAATCCCGCATCGTGAACGAGATC
>JAEORV010000326.1 GCA_016840695.1 Promethearchaeota archaeon | reverse complement strand
GACTCAATCATGTCCTTCACATGAATATCTATACTAATTTTCCTTTTTCCATTACGAGCTTTTTTGTCCCATCTAAATATTCAATTTCAATACTCGCTTGAGGGGTAGTTACAAAATCCCAATGCATTTGTGATACCGAAGTCCCTCCAAAACTCTTGTTTGATCCAAAAGCGATATGAACGCTACCGATTATTTTCTCGTCCGTTAAAATGTATCCTACTGCCTTCGTTATTTTTGGATTGCATCCAATTCCAAGTTCAGCGACGTTATAAGTTCTTATTTCAGCAACATCATTGCTTTTATCTATCTCTTCACACTGTCGAAAGCTTGATACCAGATCGTCTAGGTTATTATCCGCCGAAACCTTGTCAATGTGCAATTTTCCGTCTTTAAAATGGAGTTCCACATTTTTTATAATCTTGTTGCTAAATCTATCAATCGTCAATGGACAGAAGAGTGTACCCTCGCCCAATTTTTCGTGTGGCGCATAAAATAATTCTCCTGCTGGTAAATTACCCCCGATATCTCCTGCTGCAATCATCTCGTCCGTTAAAATACCTGAATCATAATAAGGCTTTCGATTCTCGATTGATACCCAACAATCTGTTCCTAAATCATCTTTAATATGGACTATTTTCGCGTTTTTGAAGAGCTTGCCTAAATCTTGTGTGCGTTTAACTAATTCCTCAGTGGGCACGCTCATTCCATCCACAATAAATTGCTCGTACAGGTTGTAATCGATGCCATAATACTTTGCTGCTTTTTCAGACGGCCATGCAGCGTAAACCCAAATCTTGCCTGGTTCATATTCTTTTTTAGCCCCATATAATATATCTCTTATAGGTGTCATTGCCTTGGATCTAGCTTGTAATTTCTCTCTAGGAAAACTAGTCTGTATAGAAGGGTCCTCGAATGGTTCGATCACAATATAAGTATCGATGTTTTCTATCATTTTGAAGAAGTGATTTGGCGTTTTTTCTATAGTCTCTACCGTAATTTCATCATCTAAGTTAATTGTAGTTGCATAATTGTCAGAAGTAGAATTGATGAATGGTTGAGCTCCATTTCTAAGAACATTTAATGCGATTTCTTCTAAAAGCTCTTGGCAGTAAATTCCCCCACGAATGAACACACATTGATCCTTCATTACTTTAACGCTTTTGACGATGTTTTTTGCGCACGATTTAATTTTTTCTTCAGTTATAACCATTTTTATCATTTAGATTAAAGTTCAATGTAAAAAAACTATTTCGTTTTAATTGACTTTAATAAGATCGTGATTATTTTTTAACTTATAGGCAATTATATCATTGATTTATGACAAGGAAAATTCATAAAAAATTATTAGGATGAAATTTTATTATTTAATTATTATAGCTTTTAGATTTTTAAATGTAACAATAAATATTACTAAAGATTATCATAGGATTGTTTATCATGGTCATTCGCGAAGCGGGATTGCTATTTAGGGGATTCACATTAATTAAAGCAGGTTATCATAAAACGAGTAGTGACGAAATTGATACGGATTTGCGAAGCGCCTTGCTTACTGCTCTTTTAAACTTTGCTGAGAGCGCTTTTTCAACAAAAATAGTTGAATATCTTGAATTTTCAGAGAAATTTGTAATTGCATTTACCGAAGACAAGATTCAATCTATAGAGGGTAGGGAGCCAGAAGCACTAATTACATATGCAATTTTAGATAAAGAAAAGAAGATTGATAAGGTCGTGAGTAATGTCGTAGAACCCTTACTGAAAGAAGTTTCAAAACAATTTATCCTGAAATATAGCAAGAAGAATCTTTCTGAAATAAGACAATTCGATTCTTTTAGAAAAGTAATGGATGAAATCTTCGGTCTCGATGTTAAGACTATTGATCAACGGGCTAAAGGCTTATTTTTCTGATTTTTTTAAATACCAGAGGATTATTGGAAGTGCAATTGTTGCGTCTGATATGAGCGTGGAATATCTTGCTTGTTCATTTAACTTTCCCCAGGATATTGCTTCTCTGAGCGTCGCTCCACTTAGCCCTCCTGGCTCAGGTCTATCCATGGTTATTTGAATTGCATACGAGGCGGATGTAGGGCAAAATTGTAGAGATTGCATGATAAAATTCTTAGGAACTCCTCCACCAACAATACAAATTCCCGCTTTTTTTGCATCCCATGCTAAATCAACCATTTTTAACATGTCTTTAAAATGATTCAGATTGATTTTTTGATGATGAAATCCTAATTGTAGTGCCAAACCAGAATCTGTAAAAGCAGGACAAAAGATAGGGACATCATTCTCTGCACAAATTTTTAAAATGGAATTTTCATTTTTGGGAAGCTTTTCTCCGAGAAACTTTAGAAAAGAGCTTACAGGCATCGTGTAATCAGGGATCTCCAATTTTGAAACAAAATCTTCAATCCCCTCATAGACTTTATTTGGCATGAAAACGTCGTAAATTCTATTCATTTCTTCTTCGTGCAATTTTACATCGTTAAGATCATTAATATTTACCTCTCCTTGTAAATGATGATATCCCAATGTCTCTGCGACATCGTGCGTTAAATTAGCTCCAGTTGTAATTAATATATCAATGAATCCTTCTTGTATAAAATCGTGAATTACACCTTGCATCCCAGCTGGCACAAGCGCCCCTGCAAGTCCAAAGAACTTAGTGCAATCTTTATCTTCGATCATATCTTTGTAGATTTCACAAGCAAGTGCAAGCCTTTTAGCATTAAACCCCGTATCTTTCAAGGAAGATATGAATTGTTCTATATCATAGTCTTTAGAAATCCTAAATTGATTTACTTTTTTCAATGTTTCTTTAAACTCTTTATCTGGCATTTTGTTCAATTATTTATTATATTTTATAAATGATATTAATTCAATTATTAGTTTTGCAGCAAGATTGCACGTTACCTTGCTTTGTATATCTAAATTAGGAGCAACTTCTACCAAATCAAAACCGATAATGTTAAACGATTTAGCGATTTCTCTTAGCGTTTTCCACAGTTCTCTATAAGAAAATCCTCCAGGTATTGCGAAGCCCGTACCTGGGGCGATGGACGGATCTAACGCATCTATATCAATTGAAATATAGAGGGATTTAATTTTAGAGTATTTAAAATATTCAATGATCTGTTCTATGGACTCATTTAAGCCTTCCTCCAAAAGTCGATACGCATCAAGATGAAATATATTCTCTTTATCAGCAATATCTAATTCTGGGATGTCTATATCTCGGGTTCCTGCTATTACCAAATTTTTCTTACTTATATAATCTAAATCAAATATTCTATGAGAAATCGTTGCGTGTGAATACACTCCTTTATCCCACTCTTCATATAGATCTAAATGCGCATCGAATATGAGAACTCCTAATTCCTCTTTTTTTTCAAAAATATCCCCTACTGCTTTCATTACAGGAAAAGTACAGAAATGATCCCCTCCAATCATTATTGGAATAACATTCTTATTTTCTGAGTAAATTTCTTGTACAAATTTTGTGATTTCTTGAAGATTTTTATCGACTTTTTCAGATTCAATACTCACATTTCCAATATCTACTACCTTAAAATCAGGTATTTTATATCCTAACTCAGTCGTTAATGCGAGATTCTTCGAAATATCTCGAATTTCTTCAGGTGCAAGGGCAGAATTTGGAGCTTGAATTGAAGTTAAGTA
>JAEORV010000325.1 GCA_016840695.1 Promethearchaeota archaeon | reverse complement strand
TCCGAACATTTCTATTGATCCTAATGCGGGAGGATTCTTTCTTTTCGTTAACCTAGATCCAAGTAAGTTTAAAGCCTCAGAATTTGCGGATCATCTGTTAAAGAAATATAAAGTTGGGGTAATCCCTATTGAGAAACCTCAGAATAATATTAACGGCATCAGAATTGCATATTGCTCGATCGATATTGAAAAAATCCCCGAAATTGTAAGTAGGATCAATTCAGCTTTAAACGATTTTTAGGTTTTTTTTTTCATCTCTTTTATAAACATTTTTATAAGCAATACCTTATAATTATTGTAACTTAAATGTTAATCAAAAAAAGTTGATATAAAAATGCGACTTTATATTGTTGATAAACTAGAATTAAAAGAAATCAATAAACCCGTGTTTTCCACTGGAGACGTCTACTTGCTCGACGATGAAGCGACAATTTTCATATGGATCGGAGCCAAATGTAGCGTTGACGAAAAAACGGGAGGAGCAGCTCAAGCCCGTAAATTGGATCAAGAGCGCGGCGGTGCTGCAAAAATTATTACAGTTGATCAAAACCAAGAAACATCAGAATTTCTAAAGCTTGTTGCAAGCATGGGACCAATGAAAATTGTCGAGAAAAATATTGCTAAAACCATGCTGAAAGATGTAATGACGGGAGATTTCGCGGGTTTTACGGAACATGTGAATGTAATGTATAGGGTCTCTTCTGAGGAATTTGAAGACATTAACGCAATGAAAATGTTGCAAGTTCCGTTTTCAAAAGACTCTTTAGATACTGAAGATTGCTTTGTTTTGGATTTAGGTACAAGCGTTTATGTATGGCATGGTGCTGCGTGCAATGTGAAAGAAAAAGTTAAAGCAGGCCAATGGGCAAGAAATATTGATGCCGAGCGAGCAGGAGATCAAAATGAGACGATTTTTGAAGAAGGAGACGATGCTGAATTTCTTGCTGCTATAGACAGGGGCGAAAATTATAAAATGTCAGATGCAGTTCAATTATCGGCGGATTCAGATATGGAACCAGAATCAGAAGCAGATAAAATTGCTGCTGCCGTGGTGGATGAACATAAAGCAGAAATTAAAGACGCGGATTATTCTGTTGAGGACATAAAGAAAGAAATTTCAGCAGCCCCGGTTGCTACAAGTTCTTCGGACGGAATACTAACGATAGAATACACCGAAGGACGACGTAAATGCCCAAAATGTTTCAACGAAAATAAATCAATGATCCATGAGTCCACGGATAAGACAAATATTATCCTAGATTACCCAAAAATGTATGGAAAGAAGTACAAATGTGGGGAATGTGGCCAAGAATGGCGTGAAAAGTAACTTGAAAAATCTTGTGTTTTTATTTCTATTTTTTTTTCTTTTAAATTATCATGATATTACATTTAGTTTTTAATATAGCTCCTTTTGAAAATACTAAGTAACAATTCGAGTGAATAAAATATTCAAATAACTATAAGAAGAATGAATTTAAGGTTGAGAGAGATCTCTACGCATTAACTTGATTTTCTTTTTTAATTCAACTATTTCTGCTTCTTTTCCATCAAGTTCCGCTTGAAGGTGCAATTTTTCGTCTTTTACTTTCTGTAAATCTGTTAAAAGCCTATCTTCTATTAGTTCTGCCTCTCGAAATTTGCTTTTTAGAACATTTTGGTTTTCTTTAAGAGCCTCAATCTCGGAATCTTTTTCTTTTAAGGATTCTAATTCAACTTCGTATTTGGCAACAGTTTTATGAGAATCTTCCAGTCTTTCTTCAAGATGCTTGGTAATGTCAGATGCAGATAGGTTTTTCTGTTTCAAGTCTTCGATTTCAGATGATAACATCTTTATTTTTTCTTCTTTCTTTTCGACATCTTTTTTAAGCAGGTTGTAAGTCTCCGTTTGTTGTTGGAGCGTAGTTAATTTTTGAGTGGATGCTTGAATGGAATTATTTAATTCAAAAATTTCTTTTTCTTTTTCTGTTATGATCTCGTCCTTTTTTTCCAACAACAACTGTACTTTTTCAAATTTTGATTTTTGTACCGTGTCGTTTTCGAGATATTGAAGTTGTCCTTCTAATTCCTTGATTCTTTCGTCTTTTTCATTTAACTTAATAGTTATTTCTTCAATTTGTTCTTTTCCGGACCCAACTTGCTCGAGTTGGGTCCCGAGTTCTTTTAGTTTTTGGTCTTTCTCGATGATGGAAGAATTAAGGTTTTGAATTTCTTGATTATTATTTTCTATAAGCTGTGCTTTTTCTTTCAATGAAGAATCTAAGTCTTGAATTTGTTTTGATTGATCATATACTTGAGTGTATAACTGTTCAATTTCTTTATTTTTCTCTAAAATCGTCTCGTTCAATTCCTGCATTACATTTTCTTTAACTTCTCCATCACCTGATGGCGCTTGAAAATTAGATTTTAATTCTTCTATGATATTGTCTTTTTCTTGGAGCGCTAGAATCATGTGTTTATCGTTTTGCTCTATTGTATTATAGAGATTCTTTATAGTCGTTTCTTTTTCTTCAAGCCGTTTCTGAAATTTTTCATTTTCATCGAGAATCTCATTTTTTTGTCTCGTGAGCGTTTCAATTTCCATTGTCTTTAAATTAATCTGCTCGTTTAACTTTAGATTTTGTTGCTTGAATAAATTTAATTGTTCTAAGATGTTGTTATCTTTCTCTTTGAAGGGATCTTCATCTTCGTCCTTCTCTTCAACCCATCCTAAACTTGACAAGGCTTCAATTATAGGTCTATCCTCATCCTCATGTTCGTGATTATCGGGACTCATTCTCTTCTCATTCTCAACTTCTCTTATATTATAAGTATAGATTAAGGATATAAAAATATAGACTATTTAAATAAAATAACGATAACCAAATGAAATGTAAAAGGTTTCTCAATTTTCTTTATATTTACTGAATGTAAACTTGTAATCTAATGGGAACCTTAGTAAATATCCTGTACTCAATGAAATTAAAGCGCTTATTAACATTGGCACTCCAAAAAAGTTAGAAAGAATAAATTGAAGTCCAATATTATATAATGTAGCTAATACAGAAAGGAAAAGATATTTAGCAAATTCTTCAGTAGTCCCTTTTATTTTTCCTTTTGTTTTAAACACGAAGATCTTGTCTAACAAGAATTTGGTAATAACCGTGATCCCTACGGCAAGTACCTGCCCAACTAACTCGCTCATGTCTGGTGTTTCAGCACAATAAAACATTTGTACAAGCGGAATATGGCCTAAATTTGCACAAATAGTTGGAGCGATTAATTCATTTAATTGCTGAATCAACAAATTTAATATTATCATGAAAACGGCAAAGATTAAATACAAAATCAATTGCTTTTGAATTTCTTTATCAATTGCGAGTTTTATTCTACCTTCTTTTTCATCTTCCAAATTAAGGTAACCTTCTTTTTGTCATTTGCTATAAAATTTATCATGAAGAAAGACGATCTTTCCACGAATCAGTTCCTTCGTGCTGCATGCTATCTTCTGAATCGGTATTGAGTTGAGGTGGTCTTGATAATTGTAAAAATCTTCCAGAATCTCCTTGAGTTGGACTGAGCATCCCCATTAGTTCTCTCGACATGCTTTTCGTTTTATCATCTTTGTGCGTTAATTTCTTATACGCATAACGGATTCCCATCGCACTAAAAGAAAAGAGTAAGGAGAATAGGAAATATGTTAT
>JAEORV010000324.1 GCA_016840695.1 Promethearchaeota archaeon | reverse complement strand
ATAATTTAATCACATTTATTTGTAGTTTTTTTTAGAAATTAAGGATTGCATTGTTCTAATATATTCTATATAATGCAACATTCTTAAAAAATTGTTCTTTATAAAAAAAATACAAAATTGTTAGTGTTTGTTTGGTTTTAATTTATTAAATAAACAGATATTTAAAATTAGGATAGTAAATTGAAAAAAGTTTTAAAATTATTCCAGAACATAAAGATAAATTTAAATTTAGAGGAAAAAATTAAGATATTTTGAAAGAAGATATATAGTTCTATAATGCTTTAGAGAGCTTTTTGATGATTTGTTCTGCTTCTGAAATAGTACGATCAAAAAATTCCTTAACAGTGGGAACATCATTAATAAGTCCAATACCCTGCCCACAGGAAACTATACCTGCTTCTAAATCGCCCTCTTGATACATTTTTAACGATTTTACCCCTGCTGCTGCGTCAAATATCTTAGCTTGATCTGCTTTTGATGCTTCTAGTTCGAGAACATTTAGAGCACCTTTATTCGCCCACACTCTATGAGTTGCGCCCAAGGATTGCATAACGAGAGTCGTGTCGTATATAGTTGCATTTAGGAGAGCTTGCTTCAAATTATCGTGAATGGGACATTCTTTCGTGGTCATCAAGCGAGAGCCAATTAATCCCGCCTCTGCGCCTAACGATAATACCGCAGCTAAACCTCTGCCATCGCTAATACCTCCTCCACCCACAACAGGTATGTCTAATGCATCAACGGTTGCGGGAGTCAACACGATAGTTCCAATGTCAAAACGCCCCGTTGCCCCTCCATTTTCCCATCCCACCACTTCAACAATATCTGCTCCAAGCGAGGCAGCCTTTAACGCGTATCGAACGCCTGCGCATTTATGAATCCATATTATGTCGTTTTCCTTGAAAAGTGGAATGTATTTATCGGGAGCTTGATGTCCAGACGTTTCGATGATTTTTACTCCTTCGTCAATCATCGCTTTAACCAAGTCAATCTGCTTTACTGGCCTGAGCATGGGAAATAAATTGACATTTACTGCGAAAGGTTTATCAGTTAATGCTTGTAATTGTTTTAATGCCTCCCTTAACGGTTCCTCTTTGCGATACATTACTGATGCTAAGATTCCGAGTCCCCCTGCATTAGAACAGGTAGCAGCAAATTCTGGGGTTGATATATTCATCATGTTTCCGGCAAAAATTGGATACTTGATGCCCAACAATTCGGTTATTTTCGTTTTAATCATGATTTGACACCTTAATTATTATTAGTCATCTAAATTGCTTTGTAATTATATTTATGGTATTATTAAAAAGCATTGGTTTAATTTTAAAATGAACCAGTATTTTAGATATCATCATGAAAGAAATAACATCAGATGAATATTACAATAGAGTCTTTGGATCTTGGATCGGACGAGTAGCGGGAGATTTTGTTGGAGCTCCTGTAGAATTTGTCCCTTATTCACTCATTAAAGAGAAATATGGTAATATTACGCATTATCCAGAGCCAATTAATTTGGATGAAGTAAACGACGACGAGATGTACGAAATATGTGCGTTAGTTGCACTTGAAAAACACGGAATTAATCTCACAGCTAAAGATATCGCTCAAGAGTGGATTGATCTTCTTTACGATAAGAATTTTACTGCTGAATATATTGCGTTAAAAAACCTAAGAAGCGGAATATGGCCTCCTGAATCTGGTACGCATAATAATTTTTTTTATGATGCAATTGGAGCACAGATGCGCGCAGACATTTGGGGTTTAATTACGCCAGGATTGCCAGAATTAACCAAAAAGTACGTAGAAATGGATGGTTCGATTTCTCACGCAGGTATAGGTATTGAAGGGGAGGTATACGTGGCAGTTTTAATCGCCAATGCGTTTTTTGAAAGTGACATTCGAAAAAATATAGAATTAGCTCTCAATTTTATTCCTCCGCGAGAAGAAAGCCTGTACACGCAAATGGTATACGAGGCACTCGAGATATACGAACAGTATCCGAATGACTTTCGAAAGGGAATTGATGATCTAATTGAGTATTGGGAAGATGTAAAAAGGAATAAACTATCAATTATGGGAGTTACTGGGTCCAAATCGGAGTCTCTCCTCTCTAAGAAAAGAAAACTCGTGTTTTTAAGAAATACAGGAGGAGTTCACGTCTTGCCAAACATCGGAATCATAATCCTTTCCCTGTTATACGGAGCGAATGACGAGGATCCACTAGGAAGATCGATTTGCGTGGCAGCAATGATGGGTTTAGATACGGATTGTAATTGCGGAAACATAGGAACAATTTTAGGAGTACAATTAGGCGCAGATAAAATACCAGCCAAATGGAAGGACCCTTTACAAGACACGTTCAACACGTACGTGAAGGGTCACGAAAATTGGAAGATTTCGGAGCTTTCCCGACGAATTGCTGATGTAGGAATAAAAATAATACAAGAGAAAGGAAACGACAAAGTGAAGATTATCAACTAATTCCTAATAAAAAAACATGATAAAATATTAATATCTTAATTATTATTTATTTAATTGAAATGGTTGTCGAACCATATTTTAAAATTGATAAATTCGGGCGCGTTATATGCAAATTACATTCAAATTACGAAAAAATCAATGTTTTGAGTGAAAAAAAAGCTCCAATCCCAAATTTTGACCTCATGTTAACATGTAAAACATGCGCGGAATATGTTAATGATAATTGCTATTTTCCAAAATCAGCAATCGATCAGATTGAGTATGATAGAACGAAAACAAAATTCTTTCGATGCAAGTTATGCGGGAATCGCATTGATCGGATGTGGACGGTTATCTATAAACTATATTACAAGGAAAAGTACCATATTGAAATGCCGTTAATTTGTTGCGGATGTCACGACTCTCTTAAACAAAAAAAATTTCTGGAAAAATATCATAAAAGAGCATCTATTCTCAAGTTTTATCTAATTTTCTCAATCATCATGATTATTGATAATATACTATTAATTAATATAAGTCCAATAGATCTAATTTTTAGCATCTTCAATATTCTTCTTGCGATCTTTAGCATAATTTTTTATGGAAAATACTATAAGAAATTAAAAGCGGGTAGAGATTACTATAGAAAATACTTTTTAAACGAAGAAAATGATCATTAAATACTGAATAAGTTGCTTTATATTTTAGAAACTATAAGATTTTTTAAATAATATTAAAATTATTAGGGGTAATACAATTGGCCAAGAAGCATTGCGATAAACACGATAGGTTTTATTATAATTGTAAGGATTGCCAAGAAGTAGCTAAGAAATACGCAAAAGAAGGAGAAAAAGAGGATATAGAAGAACAAATTAAGCCTATACGTCCTCACGTCGATATCGATGAAAAATATGAAGAAGTAAAAGAAGAGCGATATCGATATGTACAAATTCAGGACAAAAAATACAAAATTAACATGAGGAAGGCAAAGAAATATTCGCTTATTGTCGTGCCAGTCATACTTATCATTATCGCGTTGTTAACCGTCTTTATCTTCTGGCCTTGGTGGTATGGGGGAATAAATCTTCAAGCACAGTTATATGATACTAAAGCTGGAGGATTAAATTATTTTGAGTTCTATTTTTTAAATTTTTGGTCCCCTAATTTTTTCTTTAATAAAACTTCTCTATTAATTGCTATAATTGGATGCATAATCATGAGCA
>JAEORV010000323.1 GCA_016840695.1 Promethearchaeota archaeon | reverse complement strand
GATCATGTTTTATCACGAAAAATAAAAATTATTATCTTATTAATGTTGAGTTAATATTTTAAAGGTATTTGGGACGTTTTAATTATTATTTTGGAAGAATTATAAGCAAATTCGCATCGAATATTTTAATCTGAATTGTCATAATATGAAATAACTAATAACAGAATTATAGTTGATATATGATGATGTTTCAAGCTGAAATTGTTACTGGGCTGATACAAGGAATAAATATTTTCTTTTTCATTTTCACGTTTATATTTTTGATATTTTTCCTGAGAGAATACATTAAAACAAAGAATAAAATGTTTGGATACCTCACGATCTTCTTTTTAACATATTTTTTACAGAATTTCTTTCAAGCAGGAGAAATGATATCTCAAACCATTGATGAAAAAACTTCCACTTTTATGTTTCAAGAAATCTTTCGAATGTTGGTGTTATATTCAATGGTAGTCCTTCTTGAAGTTTTTGAAAGGGACGTGTCTTTTTCACGGAGACAATCAATCATGACCATTCTTATTTTTTTATCAATTGGAGCAATGATATCTACACCCACATTTGCACCTTCCGTGGATCCTATCTTTTCAGTAAACTGGTCAGATGAAGAACTAATTGGACTTCTCCAATTACTTTTTTATGTTGTTGCGGGAATTTGGTTAATTCTAATGCTGTATAGAAATTATAAAACAGCGTGGTCAAATAAACAAAGAAAAGTCATAAAATGGCTTTCAATGGGTGTATTTTTAGCGATTTTCTTCCCATTTATGGCGTATTTCTTTATCCTCATTTTTACTTCAGTTAATTTTGTTTTACTCGTAATTTCTGTTTTGATATTGTTAATTCTTAATAATTTAGGCATTTATTTCATAGGTATTGCGTTTTTGAGAATTAGATCTGAACCATGGCTTCTTCAAAGGCAGAAAGTCCATCTCCTTATCATCTATTCTAAAGATGGAGTTCTATTGTATTCGAAAACTTTTAACGTGAATATATCTGAACAGAGAACACTCTTATTAGCAGGAGGTTTTTCAGCGATTACCTCGTTGTTTAAAGAAGCAACTGCGACAGCAGGGGATATTAAATCAATATTACTTGAAGATAAGGAGTTACGGATAATCAGTAAGGAGCATTTCTTGTGCGCAATTTTAGTGGATTATTCTACTCAAGCATCCGAAAGTGCTCATAATAACTTTACTGGTGAATTTGAGGATTTGTTTAAAGAGGATTTATCTAATTTTGACGGTGAAGTATCAAAATTTAATAAAGCTGAAGATATTGTTAGGAAATATTTTTCCTAATTAATTGCATTCACTTATACATTAATAATTCACACATGTCTCGTAGCTCAAATTTAATTCGTTTCTTTCTACCAAATACCTTAATTATCCAATAAGCGTCGGGACAATATGTAGTGATATAATTTTCTGAGTCTTCATTCACATTTACTTCGTTGAATTGTTCCATTCTCCTCTGAGCAATTTCGTCAATCACATCAATTCGTAATTGATGCCCAATCCCTCCTCCGCAACATTCTCTAGGAACAGACTCTAACACTCTATAACCGCTTTTCTTGAATATGTCTTCAATATTCTCCACAATCCCTTCTATCGCTCCATTTTTAAGGGGACAAGCGTGTTGAATTATCACATTTCCTTCCTTTTTATTAGGAGATATCTTTAAATAATCTGTAAAATAGTTTATTTTAAGGTTTAAATCTTGATATTCTTTTTTGAAGACCATGTAACAACTAGGACACGCAACAATAATTTTTTCATATCCTTTCTCAATAAAAAGCTCTTTATTTCTTTTTACTAAGCTATGATAAGTTTCTGTTGCTCCAGTACACAAGATTGGATAACCACAACAGATTTCTTCTTCTAATATAGTGAAATCAACTTCTTGATTTAACAAGTACTTGATCAAATTTTCGCCATATTTAGGCGTTTTTACCGTGGTAAAACATCCCAAATATAACAATGTCTTACTTTCCTTTTTTATTCCTGGAATGAATTTGATTCGACTTTTATTGAGTTTAAAAGGGGTTCCATATTCCTCAATTATTGAAATTACATCATTTAATCCCTCAATTTTGTTTCCATCTTTTAGAAATTTATGCTTTAATACAAATCTCTCTTCAGCAGTGCCACAATCGTTACAATGGATACAATTATATACTTTTAAATAATCCCCTTGAGTGAATTTATAAGAGTTCATGGTTGCTATAAGTTCTTCAACTTGTTCATTCGTGAGGAAGTTATCGGGATCGACTTCTTTGCAGGGGCATTTAAAATCTTCTTTCATGGTTTTTTTTTCACAAGAGTAATTCAAATAAATCTTTTGCTTTAGGTTTGATCTTAAATTTTTTACTAAATCTCGCAAGTATCCACCAACACGAGGGGCAATAGGTTGTTGCG
The DNA here is from genome assembly GCA_016840695.1 of Promethearchaeota archaeon. GTDB lineage: Archaea > Asgardarchaeota > Lokiarchaeia > Sigyniarchaeales > SOKP01 > FT1-020. The sequence continues at coordinate 1,284 of JAEORV010000323.1, read as the reverse complement.
AAATCTATGTCTTCTTTATTGAAATCTTCCATGCGCTTTTTTGCTACGGATTCAATAATATCCGTCCTATGCATGTAGCCTATTCCACCACCACAGCACCAATGTGGAATGTCTGCAACCTCATACCCACTTTTTTCAAGGATGTTCTCTATGGATTTTTCTACTCCTTTTTTACCCCGATTAATTAATTGACATAGATGTTGTACGCCCACTTTTCCCGATTTTTTATCCTTGGAAGGTTTCAAATAATCTGCGATATATACAAACTCCAATTTCTTATCTATTTTAGGTTTATAATATTCGTTAAATAGAAAATAGCACGCGGGACAAAGACAAATAATTTTTTTATAATTTTTAAATATTTCAATGTTTTCTTTTATGCAAATTTCAAATTCTTTCATTGAGCCTGACGCAAACCAAGGCCAACCGCAACAGATTTCCGTGTCTAAGATAGTGAAATCAACACCTTGTTTCAGCAAGTATTCAAGCGAATGTTCGGTATACCTGGGAATTCGTATGGTCGATAAACAGCCCATGAAATACAGCGTCTCTGATTGTTTTGGAATCTCCTCGAATCGACAAATTCGCATTTTATTAGAAGGATAAGGAGACCTAAATTTATCGAAGCATTCCTTCATTTCTTTTAAGCCCTCGAGAATAAATCCTTTTTCCAGAAATTTTTCTTTCAATTGAATTCTTTCAGCTTCAGTTTCACAGGCACCACAATGAACGCAATTGTATAACTTATAATAATCGTCTTGCGTGAATTCTATAGTATTGAGGTTATCGATCATGCTCCTGACATCGTCATCGCTGAAAAAATTATCTGGATCAACCTCGTCTGTAGGATATCTTTTTCTATCTTCTGGATATTTTAAATTCTCTCCCATCAAAAACACCTAAAACTATGGAATTCTAAGTAGTAATTAAATATTTAGATTAATTTTTATAAAAGAATACGCAAATTATTCAACAGAGTTAGCGAGATCGCTAATGGCTCCTGAAGAACTCGAGAATTCCATTCATCTAAGGAGGATCTTAGTGAAAACGATCGCATACACCATTAAAGAAAATGAAAATGAAATTAGCTTTAGTGAATTCAATTATATAGGTGCAAAAATAAATTAAAAATCTTAGATATGTGATTCTTATCAATTAAATTATTTTCTTTTTTTTACGATAAATTATCTCGAGTAAAACAATCATTTCATATTAAACTCGAGAATTTTCATACTATAAGCCATAAGCAGAGAGTTTAAATATTGGCATGGAAACTAGTATAAT
>JAEORV010000322.1 GCA_016840695.1 Promethearchaeota archaeon | reverse complement strand
GTACAATAATATTGATCATTTGTTTTTTTTAATAAATGTTGTTAATTTATTTTTTTTCAATAAATTTTTATCTATATTAATAAATATTTTTATATCGATCTATATAAATAACTACTGGAGTCCAATTTTTATCGTAAAAAAAAACTATTAATCATTAATCAAATTGTACCCCAACTCAAACGCATCGAGATTCTCTTGGGATCCCTTGAAAAAGTTTTTTAGTAGCTCAACAATGAAATCCTTGAAGAAAATTTCCCTGAATTCTTTCACTCCCACGCCTAAAATGATGCTATTTGCATAAATGGAGTTCCCAAATTTATTTTCAGAAAGCTCGTTGAAATCAAGCGAGATAACTCTCCTTGCGATCTGATCAAGAATATCTAGTATCTCAGCATTTGAAGGATATTTTTTCTCCTTTTCTGAACCGATAATGACATTTCTAGGGTAATGCTTGTGCGTGTTTAGGATAACTAAGGTTTGTTCAGATATGTACTTCAAATTCCTAATGGTTTCTAAAGGCTCCAATCCTAATACAAGATGAGCATCGTTGATGGGAATCACCGGGGAGATTAAATCGTCTACTCTATAGTTTTCTCCTAAAGAATATAATCTAGCATCGATTAAGTATCGTGCTGAGGCGGATACCGAGCCTTCTCTTTGTGAAACACCTCGCGTTTCCATTCCTACCACGTTTTTAATAAATGGCGTCCTCATGCCGTATTCCCGCAGGATCTTTCCCATTAAGACAGTCCCTTGACCACCAACACCAGTTATCAAAATGTTATATATATCTCCGATTGTTTTCACCCCGTGTTATTTCTTATCTTCCTCCACTTGTGGATTGATAATTGTCTTATAAATTAAATTATTCGGACAGACGGCTTTACATACACCTGGACAAATCTTAGGCACGCATCTTGCCTCGTCGATGTAATACAATAATTCTTGTTTCTCTTGATTTTCATCATCTTTTACATCAAGAAAGCGCGCGTTGATAGCTGGACATCCTAATGTCTCAATACACTCGTTACACTTCACGCACGATTCTGAGATCGTGTAATAGACATCAGTGTGCTCTTCTTGTTGAAGTTTCCGCCTTAACCTTCGTTTTTTTTCTAATGTACATTCTTCCTTGATAACGATAACTTTCGTTCCTTTTTTCATGAGGTTTTTGGAAAAAATTCTCCCCAACTTTTCGAGATTATACGCTTCAGTGATTATGAGGCTTTCTACTCCAAAGCTCTCGAGGATTTTGATGAGATCGAAACTTATTGAATCAATTTTCGATTTGGAGCCATATCGTTTAATCACTTCTTTTGGTGTAATTAAAGTTTCTTGATGTCCTGTCATTGCCGTCCAATCGTTATTAAAAATAATGATGGTGATATCGATATTATTTTTAATGGCGTTTATAAGCGGTTGGATTCCCGTGTGGAATAGTGTACTATCCCCGATAAATGCAATTAACTTTTGTTTTTCTGGATCGACAACATGGGCCATTCCATTCGCGATTCCTATTCCTGCACCCATGCAAATGACCCAGTCAATCAATTGATAAGGATATGCCTCAGCAAGCGTGTAGCAGCCTATATCTCCCCCGTAAATGAATTCAATACCAGTATCTTTATTAATATCACTTATTACTTTTTTCAATTTATATAAAACAGGGCGATAGGGGCAACCTGGACAAAAAGTAGGTTCTCTTATTGGGAGAGTCGGAATTATCTCGTTAACTATCTCCAGTTTTTTATTTATTTCTTCTAACACGAGCTTGTTTTTCACTTGAAAATGTTCTGTAAAAAATTGTATTAATATTTCCGTGCTTAATTCACCATACCGGGGTAAAAATTCTTTACCGTGTATTTCAAGTTCTTGGAACGCCTTACGATTATCATAAAACATCTGTTTCGCATGGGTTTCGATAAATGGCTCTAGTTCTTCTACAACTAATAACTTCTTTAGATTGTTATTCTTTACAAAAAAATAGATCTCTTCTCTATTAATTGGAAAAATCAAACCCAACTTGAGAATGGGCGGAGTAATTTCCAATTTATGGCACGCTTGCAAGACATAGCTATAACAAATCCCGCTTGTTAAAACTCCTATTTTATTATTAAGTTCATCACTATCTTGCCAAGTTTTTGCTTGATTTAAGACATAAGCTAACCCTTTATCTTTAGCCACTTGACTAACTTTTGCAAAATACTGTTTCTGGTTCGCCTGAGCTTTCCAAAGAGTGTTTATATATCGTTCAGTATCTCTTTTAAAATCTGCTATCTTTTGAGGCTCGTTAACAATACCGTAAGTGACGACGCCATGACTATGACACAAGCGCGTTGTTACATGTAAGTATATCGGTATTTTATATTTTTCAGAAATCTTAAAGCCTTCTTTAATTGAATCCTTACACTCTTGAACTGTACTAGGTTCTATTATTGGAATCTTCGTATGAAGAGAATATAAGCGGTTGTCTTGAGCGTTAGTTGAGGATAAGATCCCCGGATCACCACCACATAAAATTAGCATCCCTCCATTGGTTCCAGAATATGGAAATGTATGTAATGGATCTGCCGCCACGTTTAAGCCTAAATGCTTGAACATTGCAACTGTACGCACTCCAGACCAACTCGCGCCAATGCACGATTCAAGCGCAACTTTCTCGTTTAACGAGTAATCAAAGGTAAAATCATCTGAGGTTTCTGAAAGGAATTTTAAATAATCGCCTACCTCGCTTAGTGGAGTGCCCGGATAATTGGCGGCAAATCGAACGCCCGATTCAAAGATGCCTCTGGCGAACGCCTCGTTTCCCGACATTAGTACCCTTTTTCCCGGGCTATCCTCAAATAATTCAGATAACTCCACTGTTTTTACCAGAAGTTGATTTGATATTTTAATTTTTATTAACTATAGTATTAAATAACGCTGAGTAGTAAAAAAATTCTCGTTTAATAGAAAAAAAGCGAAACTACAATTAACCTTATACTAATAATCGCAAGCAAGATCATTACGAGGATCTGGAACTCTTCTTTTGGAATTTTTGGAGTAAGCCAATGACCAAAGCGAGTCACGATAAAAATGACGACGATCCCCACGAAAAACATCCAAATGAATTCGAGAGGGAACAACCCGCTCCAAGAATATATCAATAATTTGACTGAACTGATGAGAGCGCTGATTATTGCGAAATTTCCGATAAAACTCTCGCGCTCATGTCCAGTTCTTTCTAAAAGAGCCACGTTTATGGGACCTGACGCTCCAATCAATCCACTCAGAAGACCGTAGGAGAATGCTCCCGTATAGAATAATCCGTTAGGAATCTCTTTTAATATTTCCGAATTTTCGATATCTTTCCTTTTAAGTTCCCTAATTTTAACGATGAGATACAGGATTATGAAAAGTCCTAAAAATAACTCGATCCATCTAATGGCTGCTACGATGATTAATATTGCCCCTAAAATCACGCCAATAATCCCCGGACCTAGATATTTTTTTAAAAATGGTCTGTCAATATAACTCTGATATTTAATCGCGTTAAGAATGGATAATAAAGTAGACCAGAAACCCATTATTACCGTTGCTACTCTCACATCAAGAAAGATTCCAGCAAGAGGTATGAATATCAACGAGTCCCCAAAACCTAATGTTGAACCCACGAACATTGCAAACGCTAAAATCAGTAAAATAAAGATTATTTCTTCC
>JAEORV010000321.1 GCA_016840695.1 Promethearchaeota archaeon | reverse complement strand
ATAATTTATAAATCTTTTTGTTAATTCTATATAGATAATTTTATGTACAAAAATACATCTGCTTATGATTATTAAAAAAAATACTGATTTTTATGTCTAAAATCTTGGTGATTCTACATATTGGTGATTCTACATATTGATGACTCTACATATTAAATACAAATAATAAATAATGTATACAGCAGAGAACAAAGTTTAATTCTCTTGAAAATACGAAATTAATGTATTTTTAACCTTCTCAAAATGCCCCATGTTAGTCTTTAACAATTTTTCGTAAGTTTCTTGTATTCCGACTTTTTTGAGTTGTTCAGTAATTTTATAATAGGGCGTGCTTTTCAAGTTTTTAACCAGTTTCTTATGTTCCTGTCCACCCTCTAAGAGGAATGCCAGCGAATCTATAACTTGCTCTCCGAGCATTTCTTGAACGATTGCTAATAGCATTGCATCGAAGGTTATACGATAAATAATTTCTTTATCGAAGTCGAGCTTTTCGAAAAGGTATCCTTTCTGAAGGGTTATTGCTTTTTTGAAAAGTTCAATAGAATCGCCCCCAAGCTCCTTAATTCGATCGTTAAAGGCTCGATTTTTCGCAGCTCTCAAGCATAACGCTGCAACAGTTTGATACTCTGCTATAAAATGCGTGAACCTCGCTCGTGCGTTTATCATGGTGTCCTTTGATTCTTCTTCGTCAATCAATTCAGGTAAATTTTCACGTGCGTCCCTAAAGAGTTTCGAGATGTCATAGTATTTGTTTCCAGCAGCCTCGTATTCTTTCATCACGATCAATTGAACAGCCCTTTGTTCTTCTTTTTCGTAGAGTTCGTCGAACTTGTTGATCCTCATAATTGCTTTGAGAATGAGGCTTTTTCCTTCGGTCTTTTTCGTAGGAGAACGCTCGTAAGCTTGACCTGCTTTTAGAAGCATGAAAGAAGAGAGGCTCGAAAATTCTTCGGGATCAGCTTTCATCAAAAACTCGGAAGCTTTATGCCAGCTTTCTCCCGCAGTTTCCCAATCTGCGATTTTAAAAGAGATATTGCCTAATTGAATGAGTAATTTTGCTGAGATTTCTTCTATCTGGAGCTCTTCCGTCTTGCGTATGATCGATTTTAAGCGATAAATAGCCTGGAGAGTGTTCTTGAATTGTGAAATTTTTCTTGAGATTCGAATATAGATCTCATCTAATTTAATGTAACTACCCATATCAAGATAGATTTGCGCAGCTTGTTCGTATAGGTCAATCGCCTTGTCCCCTTTTCCTTTGTCAGCCAGGGTTTCCGCTTGATCGATTAATCTAATCGCTTCTATTTCTTTTTCTTCAGCTTCGTGATTATTTATCATTTAAATCGATTTCCACAAATTTGCATTATAAAAAAGTTGGTTCTATACCTAACAAAAAGAATCTCAAGTTTAATATTCTTTTGCATCCTCAATTTCATTTTATAAATTGAGTTTAATATTATGGCTCCTTACAGTTTTTTTAAATTCCATGGATTGATACGCAGAAGCAATGCATTCCTTTGAGTCCTCTATAGCACCATAAAAGATGAAATTCGAAAACCAAGACGCTATGAACATGATACTTGCTTTTCGGTATTTTGTATGAAATTTTTCGTTTAATCTGGGTGAGGAATATTTAAACAAAAAAAGCGTGGGCGCAGTACCAACGGGCAAGTGCAACGATGTACTGATTAATTGCTGGGTTTCTAAGATGTGAGCTAAACTTTCTAAATTAATCACGCCGCCATCAATCCAAATTTCTTCAACGCCCGTATTTTTGATACCATCGATCAAACTCACGTTCTGCGGTTCGTTTTTTTTCGTGATGTATGCGTATCTTTGAGTACTAGTCATATTTTCTGAGGCGAGTATCAAGATTACAGCCGTTTTTATCTTAAATTTTTTCAAAGCTTCCAGTTCTTTTTTATTTTTTAGATTTGAAACGGCGTTATACACGTATTCGTCTGATATAACGTCTCTATCTTGAAGATATTCCATGCCCGCAATCCTTGCGTCAAGGGTTCCTCCTAACACGAAGGGAGGTTCGAAATTGTTCAAGTAAAAATCAAGATATTTCACCATCGCTTCAGGAGTAATTCCAGACAGTTCAACCATCGTGGGTATCTTGTATTTTTCTCCAAGCGCTTGTTGGGTTTCAATTCGCTTTTTAGCTTTATTTTCGTCAAAATTTCTTTCATCTTTCCTATCTAAGAGCGTTTCTCCTTGATAAAAGAGCGTTCCAATCAGGAGAGGGGGTAAATCGAAATTTCCACGCCCTAAACGAATATTTCCAAGCGTGTAAGGTTCATTATCTGACATAATTGATCAACAAAATTACTTAAATTATTTAATAGTTTGTTTGTTAAACAATAAAAAATTAGAGGGAGAACTATATAAAATTTCATGAAAGAGTTAACTTTCCGTCACAACTCTTACATTGATCATTAATTAACTTCTTAAAGCACTCTCGATGATAGAGCGCTCCACAATCGTAGTTTCCGCATTCTATCACCTCAGTTCCGGGTTCAAAAATATAGCTGCACACGGGGCATGGATTGTAAAGTGCGTCCTCTCCCAAATCGTTAATGTTAACGGCTCTAGCTGGGAAGTTATCCGGTTCTTTGGGGCCAATTTGTTTTGAAGTTGTTGAACTTAAAGTGCGTAGTTTTCTCACTTGTTGAACCTCTGTGGGAATTCGTAAGAGATAGAAACAATGCGGACATCGACAGGTTCCTGATTGTTTAACGCTCGTTTCGCCCATTGAACTAGCCCATCCTGCCAGGCAATGAATGTGAAATGGTGTATGACAATTAGGACAATAGCGTCCAGTGAGGAAGAAAGTTCCTCCCGTGTCAGGATCTGTATCAGAAAAGCAAATAGAACACTTTTTATAATCAACATTCCCTCGCAATTGTTGCAAGCGTTGTTCTTGATCTTCTGTTAAGTCTTGTACTCTTAGTGTATCAGCTGCAATCTTCCTCAAGAACGCTGGATTTTTTAATATTGCCTCAGAGGATGGTGTGTCAAATGACTTGATATTGTCACCAGCGAGAGATCGTGCAGAATCGAGTAAGGATTCGGGAGAATTTGTATAATAAAACCTCCCGCCTGTAGCATCACTAAGCTTTCTTAGGATGCTCGTGCTACCCGCATCACCAAGTGAGAATGTATCAATCTTTATGCTTAATCCTTGGGCGAGTTGCGCCATTTTTAGAGGATCGGCTTCGGTTTTCGTGTAGATTCCATCAGAAACGAGTAAAATTTTGGGAACTTTAGCACTTACTTTTCTCAATTCTGCAATGATGATTTTTATAGATAACCCTAAAGCGTCACCTAGAGCGGAATTGCCACCAAATCGAATTGAATTCAAAGAAGAGTGTATGCTGTCAACTGATCCGGTAAAATCCAAAATCTTCTCTATCGTGTCAGAAAACTTGATAACTGCGAACGCGCTATTTGGATCTTGTTCAAGCCTTAATTCAGCCAATTTCTTCAGGGCATTTATGCTTGCTATTAATCTATTAGGTTTATAATCGGATCTGTACATTGATCGCGACGCATCAATGCATAACACCATGTTTTCTGGTATTTTTTCAGCCAAGGTATTCAATCCTTCAATTCGATTAATTTGAAGTTTTCAATATTCTACTTACTAATTTCTATATATAACTAGATAAATATATAATTATTTTTTTCTATAGAAACTGTTT
>JAEORV010000320.1 GCA_016840695.1 Promethearchaeota archaeon | reverse complement strand
ATATCTTGAAAAGTTGCTGAAATATTTTTAAAGGTATTCATTCTTGTTAAATCAAATACCAAGATCACGCCATTAGATCCACTATAAAAATGTTTCCTCATTCTTTGAAACTTTTTTTGACCTGCAATATCCCAGAGGATCAATTGAATAATCACGCCTCCAACTTTCAGGATTTTTTCGGATATATTTGTACCTAAAGTTGGTAAATAACGCCGATTAAATGCATTATCAGTAAATCTAAGCACTAGGGAAGTCTTACCTACCTCAGCGTCTCCACATACAATTATTTTAAATATATAATTGGAAACTTCTTCACTTTCAGTTTCAATCTCAGGTGTGGTAATCGAAGATGGAGAAACAAGCTCATGTCGTCTTAACTTCCCTAAAATGTGCACGAGATCTTCGTATATAGCTTTGATTGCCTCAACGAGTTTCGTTTTATCAACTCTTCTTACTTCGTGCTTAATTAGACGCTTAGCACATCTCTGGCAGGTTTTCTCAAGTTCGTTCAAATACTTGTAAAATATGAGGTCGTCTTCTTCATTAAATAATAATGTAATTGAACTCCGAGCATAACCTCCTCTTCGGGTTTCATCGTCCCATTTAATAAATTTAACAAGTGCTTTTAATTGTAGTGATGGAAAAGGAAGAATGACCAAAGATTTTGGAATAAAATCGCCCTCACCCGTAAGGAGAGAAATTGATTTAATACCAGCTAGCATTCTAACTTTTTCGGATAAATCTGAAGGAACCCAGGCAATGGGATTCGTACCCTTTTCATCGTCAAATTGAGTGTACACGATCCCTGTTATTAAATCTTGTACCATCGTAAATTATAATAATTCCTTGTATTAAAAATTATAGTGGTTCTAAAGTTATTGTTCTCCCCCACAATTTTCACAATATTTCGCATTTATATTAATTTCGTGTCCACATAAAACACAAAACTTTGTTTCAGGGGATTCAGTTTGAGTACTGCTTTGTTGAATCTTTGCTTGAACGAAGGGTAAATTAAAAGGTAATTTTATCATTGGTACGAATTGATTACAATTCGGGCAATTAATTTTTCCTTTTTTTCCCAACTTGAACGTTTTACTTGCCCCCAGACCTGTTATTTGGCCCATGCAATATGCACACCACACTTGGCGACAAGATTTACAAGAGAAAAACTGATTTCCCCACTCGTCCACAAATATTTTCTTATCATTGGTATTTCTCCCACACATAACACAATAATAGTCTGAGGGGGGGCGCTTTTTTCGTTCTGGCAACATGCTTTACCTTAAGATATTCTCATTTAAATTAATAGTTATATGATTTGAAGATTTAAAAATTATTATCATTAGGTTCCTAAAGAAGAAAAATGGGAAGAGAGGGATTCGAACCCCCGACCTCCTGGTCCCGGACCAGGAATCATACCAAGCTAGACTACCTTCCCTATTTGGATCGTGAGTAACAAATTGGGAATTAAAAAGTAAAATTATATTTCAGATTGAATAGTTAGTTTAATCTTTAACGCGTTCTAAAAGAGAGATGATTCTATAAATTGTAGTTCTCGCTGCGAACGGTATGTTAGGATCTTGGCTAAGATCATCAATGTTATACATGACATTGCTTGCAATCACACCTATAGATTCAGTGCTAGTATTTAATTCAGTGATTGCTCGCTGTGCCACTCTTTTTATATTTCTTGGCACGGAACGATCGTTTATCATGCCCTCGAGTAATTCAATAACATTTTGAAAAGTCTTTTCAACTTCTTCTTTAGAAAGCTTTGTCATTACTCATATCACCTAAAGTTGATTTTTAGCAAGAAATAATCTATTAAAGCTTGATAAGGAAAATTATACTTGAAATTTTAATTTTTCTAAAATGGGTTTTTTTCTTTTTTTTTCTTATGGCTAAAAATAGAACGAAATTTTTATTATAAATTACGTACTATCTTCTTAAAATTTCAACTGAAAAAAATAGGTTTAATAAATGACAGCTGAAGAAAAAAAGAAATACATATACAGCTTTAAAGAAGGAAACAAGGACATGAAGCTGATTCTTGGTGGTAAGGGCGCTAATCTCGCTGAAATGACTTCGCTCGGATTGAATATTCCTCAAGGATTTACGATCACTTGCCAAGCGTGTTTAGATTACTTCAAGAATCCTGATAAAATGATTGAAGAGTTAAGACCGGGAGTAATGAAGTATTTAAAGGAATTAGAAGGCATTACTGGAAAGAAATTTGGGGATGAAACAGATCCATTATTAGTAAGCGTGAGGAGCGGGGCACCAATGTCCATGCCTGGGATGATGGATACAATTTTGAATTTAGGACTTAACGATAAATCCGTTTTAGGAGTAGCAAAACAAACTAATAATCCACGATTTGCGTACGATTCCTACCGCAGGTTTATTCAAATGTTTTCTGAAATTGCCATGGCTATAGATGATAGGAAATTTGAACATATTTTAGACACCCATAAGAAAGGGATAGGTCCAAAGGCTAAAGATACTGATTTAGAAGTCGAGGATTTAAAAAATGTGATACAAGACTATAAAGTATTATATAAGGACGAAATAGGTTCTAATTTTCCTCAAGATCCAGTTGAACAGTTATTTTTGGCCATTAAAGCGGTATTTGATTCGTGGAATACGAAAAGAGCTGTTTATTATCGAAAAATAAATCGAATTCCTGACTATGGAACGGCTGTAAACGTTCAAACAATGGTTTTTGGAAATAAAGGGTGGGATTCTGGAACGGGAGTAGCTTTCACTAGGGATCCATCGACAGGAGAGAATATAAAGTTCGGAGAATACCTTCCTAACGCTCAAGGCGAAGACGTTGTTGCGGGCATTAGAACTCCAAAAACGATCGAAGAAATGAAAGATGAATTCCCTGAGGTTCATACCGAATTAATGGAAACCATGGATAAATTGGAAAAGCATTACAAGGACATGCAAGACATTGAATTTACAATTGAAAACGGCAAATTATTTCTTCTCCAAACAAGAAATGGAAAAAGGACTCCTCAAGCAGCGGTTAAAATAGCCGTTGATAGAGTCAAGGAAGGATTGATTACCAAAGAAGAAGCAGTCATGGCAATCGATCCTGATATAATTTCCAATTTATTGTTCAAAACAATTGCGGAAGATGCGTTTAGCAACACGAAATTATTAGCAAAAGGCATCAACGCCTCTCCTGGAGCAGTTTCAGGAATGGCTGTATTTGACGCCGATACGGTCGTAGAAAAAGTTGAAAGTGGACTGACTGATGTTATTTTAGTCCGACCACAAACTAAACCCGATGATGTGCACGGAATTTTTGCCTCAAGCGGAGTTTTAACTCAATTCGGAGGAAAAACATCTCATGCTGCCGTAGTGGCAAGAGGTAGGGGAAAACCTGCAGTTGTAGGCGTTTCAGATATTATAATTGATATTGAACACAAAGAATTTACGGTTGGAACAACTGTCATTGGAGAAGGCGATTATATCACGATTGATGGTACAACGGGACGCGTTTTTGAAGGGAAAGTCCCCCTAGTTGATCCTCAACTAAAGGGTGAATTCTTGGAATATTTAGCTATAGCTGACGAGATAAGAAAATTGGGCGTTAGAGCAAATGCTGACAACCCAATAGACGCTAAAAAAGCTTTAGAATTCGGAGCAGAAGGGATAGGTCTCTGTAGAACTGAACACATGTTCATGGAACAAGAACGA
>JAEORV010000319.1 GCA_016840695.1 Promethearchaeota archaeon | reverse complement strand
ATTTAAACTGAATTAGATTAAATTTAAGGGCATGCAAATACATACAGCCCCTAAACCAATCGCGTAAATAATACCAACTACTTTTATTTTGTCCTTTCTTTCTGTTAAATCGTGCACGTATAATGCTGCAACGAAAAAATGGAAATATCCAAAAAAGAATATCAGTATCACGCCCCATGGTGTAGCTTCCCACCAAGGATATTCCCAAACTAACGCTCCTGCCGAATTTAGAAGTACCTCAACATACACGCAAAAAATCGCAAAGAATATTGCCATGAACCATCGGTTTGGAACGCCAAATATTTTATCGTCCTTATTTGGCAGTAATGCTCGAGCAAATATTATTCCTGCAATAGAAAACATGAATGCGATTTCAAGATTCCAACCAATCATTATTATGTAAGAACTATGCCCTGGAGTTGTCCAGAAAGCAGAATAATTGGTGGCGGTGAAAACTAAAGCGTTCCAGGTTTCGTTGATGAGGTCCATCCCAAATACTGTCAAACCTGAAAATACAACGTTCCAATTATCAGTTTCTCTTGCTTTCTGAATCTCTATCATGTAAATATATAAAATTATTGCCAAGAGAGGTATGATATACCACTGGTAATTATTAAGGACTCTTAAATTGGAGAGCGCTTCTAATGATGCTGCTGTTGGTGTCATTTTTTCCTACCAATATAATTTTATTCAATATAAAAAATAAAATTAACATGTACACAAAGGTAGGAATAAATATAATACTTGCTTATTAGCACATTCATACTAGGAAAAGGAGGTTTCCAAGAAAACTTGTCAAATCGACAATCTTGATTTGGTTTTTAAGCTCTTGATGCTCGTCTAAATAGCAATTGAAATGAGCCAAACATTTTGGACAAGACGTAATAAGATATTCTGCTCCCGTGTTTATCGCTTCTTTGATTCGCTCGCTTTGTAGCAATTTCGAATTTATATTGCACGCAATGTAAGCTGAAATACCACAACATGTGGCGTCTTGCTTGTTGTTTTCCATTTCAACGAGTTCTATGAATGATAGTTTTTTAAATATTTCTCGTGGGGCGTCGTATACCTTACTCATTCTTCCTAGTCTACAGGGATCATGGTAAGTCACCTTAATTTTATCCATAACTGGAAATGTTAATTCATCTAGCAAATTTTCCTTTACTATAAATTCCGAAATGTGGTAAATCTCAAAATCAAAATCGTTACTATCGTCAAAAAGCTCTTTATATTGATGTTTCCACGTGTAATATCCCTCAGCGCAACTAAATATTAATGTATTCACTCCGGCATCTTTAAACAACTTGACATTGTATTTAGCTAATTTTTCAAAGGTTTCCAAATCCCCTTGCCAAAGACTATCATGGCCGCAACATTTTTCATCTTTCAATACCACTGGTTCGATCTCTTTTTGGTTTAAAAGACCAATTACAGCTTTAGGAATTTTCAAATAATCAAGGGTGTTTTGAGTTGTATTTACGGGATTTTCTCCATATGCACAGGTTTGTAATTTCACATCAGAACTCTGATCGCAGCTGTTACAACTGCTACACTTTAAGCACCTACTCGCTTCTTTAATTGCAGTTTCTTCGTCAAATCCTAATTCAATTTCTTTAAAGCTTTTCACTCTTTCTTCTACGGAGAGCTCATCCATTTCGTTTCTCTCAATTGATTTTACTTCCTTTTTAGGGAAAGGTGATGACTTGTAATTTTCTCTTTTCACCCTTCCTTCTTTTAAATCAAGCCCTTTCAGGTATCTATCAATCGAAATCGCAGCTTCATATCCATTTGATATTGCCGTGATTGCTACGCCCTTTCCTCCTAACACATCTCCTCCGATAAACACCCCTGGAATACTGGTCTCTAGTGTTAAATCGTCAAATGTGATGTTGCCCCATTTATCGCATTTAAATTTATCTTGAGCCGTCTTTATTAATGAGTAATCTGGAACTTGACCTATCGCAAGGATTAACACGTCAATCTTAATTCGAAATGCTGAACCCTCTATTTCAACGGGTCTCCTCCTCCCAGAATCGTCGGGTTCACCGAGCTCCATGCTAATGCATTCAACTTCCGAGCAACTCCCTTTATCGTCACTTACGATCTGAAACGGATTGGTTAAAAATTGAAATTCGATCCCTTCTTCTTTCGCAGCTTCAATTTCCTCTCCTAATGCGGGCATCTCGTTTTCGGATCGTCTATAAATAACTACTACTTTCTTTGCTCCTAGCCTTAAGGCAGTTCGAGCTGAATCTATAGCAACATTTCCTCCTCCAGTGACGCCTACAATTTTTCCTTTAAAATTGTATTTTTTAGTTCCAAGATTATGCTCCTCGAGAAAGTTTAAGCCGTAAAACACGTTTTTGAGATTTTCTCCTTCGATTTTCATTTCCCTGCTATTTTCTAAGCCAATTGTAATGAAAAATGCCTTGTATCCTTGTTCTCTCAAGGTATCAAAAGTTAGATCCGGACCTATGGGTGTGCTTGTTTTTATCTCAACGCCCATTTTTTCAATAAATTCAATCTCATAATCTAATATTTTTGGAGGTAATCTATATTTCGGAATCCCTGTTCTTAATTTTCCTCCTTTATGAGCAGATGCTTCAAACACGGTTGGTTTATAACCATTCAACGCAAGATAATACGCAGCTGTTAATCCTGCGGGTCCTGCTCCAATTATCGCTACTTTTTCTTTATCTTGTTTCACAGGTTTTATTCTTGAATTACCTTTGTTTTGAATTTCCCAATCGGAAATGAATCTCTTTAGTGCTCTAATTGCAATAGATTCATCAATATCTATTCGGTTGCATGATTCTTCACATGGATGGGTGCAAATCCGCCCGCACACTACGGGAAAAGGATTTTTTTCTCTTATTAAATCAATTGCTTCTTGAAATTTCCCATCTTTAATTAGGGACACGTACCCTTGAACATCTACTCCTGCAGGACAAGCTTTTGAACAAGGAGCTATACCATTCAGTAAAGGCAAGCACCCCATGAAATATGCAATCTCTCCCTTGCTTGATATTTTTAGATTGCTATTCTCTAGGAATCCTATTTTATTTTCAAATTTAATCTTGTCTTCAGCCATTAATTTTGGTAAGTTTGTGTAGTCTCTCCCATGTCGACATTCAACCTTCCTTTCTTGAAGCAGGTCATATTCTGAAGAGATTGATCGTAAATTTAAGATTATATTAGGAATATTAACACCAACATTATCTTTCGACATTGGACAATATTCCATGCACCTCCCGCAAGTTAAACAATGCCAAATATTGGTATATTCTATAGCTTCCTCCAAGGATAATAGGGCTAAATCCGTTATCAAGCTTCTTGGGGTAAATAATTTTGATTTAGATTGAGGACATACATTTACACAACGATTACAATTAAAGCAATAATTAGCAGAACTTCTTATTTTGTCGAGTAAATCACGAGTCGTACTTTGCTTATCGTTTCTCTTTTGCTTTGATTCAGTCATTTTTCTACGTGTATATAAGTGGGTAAGTTATTAAAAGGAAATGATTAATTTATATGATATGCTAGTTTTTAAAAAATATAAAAAATATAGGATATTTTCTATAGTTACCCTACAAAAAAGTAAAGGAAGGGATATTTATGCTACTCGTTCAATTTGCTCAACCTATGCCCTTAACTAGGTTTATTCAAGTTTATATCGTTCAGGGATTATACGGTCTTTTTTACATTTACATGGCCATCTTAATTTTAAATAAGG
>JAEORV010000318.1 GCA_016840695.1 Promethearchaeota archaeon | reverse complement strand
TAAATTTATTAAATTAATATAAGATAAATTGAAATTTATAATTTGTATTAATAAATTAGGCAGCATCTTTGAAAAAAAAAAAGATTAGTGTTATTTCAATTCTCAAAAAAAGAAATACTTTGTTCCAAGGAAGAGAACTTTTTACCATTTCATAATATTTATAACGAAAAATCGTGATTTAAGAATTATTAAAAGTGTGAAATATTAAAAAGTAAAACTATAAAAAATATTGTTAGTATATAAAAAAACAATAAAAACATATATTAAAATTAATTTTTATTAATAATCTATAAAAAAATTAATCAGATTAACGGATCAATCGAGAACGATAAAAATCGACCAAATCGAATGATTAATATCTAGCTTAAGCCGATTTAGAAAATAGGTTGAAGAAATGGTCAAGAAGTTCATTCTTAAAATACTGACTGCTGGAGAAGGAGGGGTAGGAAAAACTACATTACTTCATAGGTTTGTTGAGGGTAAATTTTCAGCAGAAACGAAAATGACCATAGGAGTGGAATTCTTTC
This sequence comes from Promethearchaeota archaeon, assembly GCA_016840695.1. Lineage (GTDB taxonomy): Archaea > Asgardarchaeota > Lokiarchaeia > Sigyniarchaeales > SOKP01 > FT1-020. Next base: position 3,215 of record JAEORV010000318.1, on the reverse strand, counting down.
TAAAAGAAACAGTAATTGACGAGCAACAATGCACGCTTCAACTGTGGGATTTTGGAGGACAAGAACGATTTCGCTTTCTACTCGAAAGTTACGTGTTAGGAGCTAAAGGAGCCCTATTAATGTTTGATTTGACACGCCCTATCACGTTAGATAATCTTGAACAGTGGATAAATATTGTTCGAAAGGGGGATCCTGACTTACCTGTTCTTTTTGTTGGCACAAAAACAGATTTAGTTGACGAGATCATGGTTGATGATGATTATGCTTTATCTTTTAAAGAAGCGTTTAACTTATTCGATTTTATTAAGATTTCAAGTAAATCTGGAGATAATGTCCAAATAGCTTTTGAAAAATTAACAAGAAAAATATTAGAGCGACAAGCTTATTGAATCTCAGAAGACCTTCTGTTAATAATATAGTAGTCATTGATTCAAACTTCGTTTTACTGCCATTTCAATTTAAAATTGATTATTTAAAAGAAATTGAATTAAATTTAGAGGGCAAGACGAAATTTATAATATTCAAGCAAGTCTTAGACGAGTTAGAAGCAAAAAAAATCAGAGAGCATAAAGCCATTAAATTCCAAAAACATTTTAAATCAGGATTATCCTATTTGGAAAAGAATAGGGAAAATTTTGATATTGAGTATAGAGAGGATATTAAAGATAAAAGTGAAACTACGGACGATTTTCTCGTTAGAAGTTCTATTAAATTGAAATCAGAAAATTCTCGAATATTTTTAGCATCAAACGATGCTCTACTTAGGAAGAAAGCAAAGGAATCCCATATTGGTAGAATCTTTTTAAGACAAAAAAAATATTTATCTTTTGAAAGAAGTTAATAATTTTAGACCTTGTTTACCTTACTCATCTGAAATTATAAAATGAAAACAATATTGAAATTACTTAAATGATTAAAGATGGCTGAAGCAGAAATAAGATTTAACTTTACTTCTCCAAGAATCATTTTTGGGAGGGGAAGAATTAACGATTTGGGGCAAGAGGTATTAAACATATTGAAACCAAGAGGTATTTCAAATCCGAGAATATTTCTAGTCACGGGAACGACTTCTTTAAGAGAAAGTGGAAATTTAGATAAGATAAGTATGATTTTAAAGAAATCAAATATAAATTTTGAGTTATATGGTAAGGCAGGAAAAGAACCCACCACTAGTATTTTGAACGATGGGAAGGAGATTGCTCTTGAAAAAAAATGCGATTTGATAATAGGGGTTGGTGGAGGGAGCGTCATGGATACGGCAAAAGGCATTTCGGGACTTATCACTAATGGTGGGATTGTAGAAGATTATCAGGCAGGAAGGGAATTTTTACTTCCTCCTAAGCCATTTATATTAATTCCGACCACATCCGGTACGGGCTCAGAGGTTACAAATAATTCTGTTGTGAAAAACGAAAAAACGGGTTTAAAGAAAAGCATTCGCGGATTGTGGGCGAGCTTAGCACTATTAGACCCTGAATTAACATTATCGTTACCAAAAAAATATACGGCATACTCTGGTGCTGATGCATTAGTTCAAGCAATCGAAGCCCTTGTTTCAAAAAGCGCTAATTTCATATCAGATTTCTTTTCGAGGAAGTCAATTGCATATCTTGGTGATACTTTACCAAAAGTCTGTGACGATTTATTAAATATCGATTTGAGGGAAAAAATGATGTTGGGGAGTATATTAGGAGCGATTAGTTTTGCAAACGGAAAGCTTGGAGCCGTCCATGGTTTTGCTCATCCTATTGGAATCAAGCACGATCTACCTCACGGACTTATCTGTGGACTTCTTTTACCGCATGTAATGAAATATAACATTGAAGTTGAACAAGCAGCGCAAAAATACTCATGGATTGCTGGACTTTTCAATTATCAGAAAATTCTTGTAGATTATGGTACTTGTCCTAAATCATTACCATCAAGCATAAAAGAAAAAGCTAAATGGGCGATAAAAAAGATTGAAGATATTTTTACTTACGTAGATATCCCTCTTAAACTCTCTGATTTAGGCATTAAAGAAGCAGATCTCGATGATATTGTTAAAGACACTACAGGAAGTTCATTAGCAAACAATCCTAGAGATACAAACAAAAGGACACTAAGAAAAATTCTTGTTCACGCTCTTTAGTGTTTAAAGTACCCAAAATCGTTAAATATTAAATTTGAATAATTGTATATAATTAAATAAAACGAAAAATAGGTGTTTACCATTAGAAAAGTAAGCGAGAATGATTTCGAATTTAGAGGCGGAGAAAGTGGCGTTAAATATTTGATGCGAGGTCCTAGTATAGATTGGGGATTGATCCTTCTCAAACCAGGGGAATTTATGGCGCCTAAAGCTCATGGTCATAAGGAGATTGACGAAACATTTTACTTTGTAGAGGGAGATGGCGTAATGATTATTAATGATAAGGAAATTACTGCGCCTCAAGGAAGCGTGTTTCTTTTAGAACCAAATGAAATGCATAATATACGAAACGATTCTAAGGAGAATATAAAAATAGTATTCATAAAAGGGGAATATAAGCCAGAAGATAAATTTGAATGATAAATTATTAAAAACATCAAGTATAATGGTTAAGTATGGCAAAGAAAAAGAAACAAGAAAAGAAAGGAAAAAATAGACGTGGGGGGCCTTCTCCACCTCCAGAAATTACCCGTGTCAAGTGGCCTAATAAAAGAAATGGAGAAATGTTTGCCCGAGTAGTTGATATTTATGGAAACGAGAGAATGCAAGTCTTTTGTGAAGATGGAAAGCATAGAATCGGCAGGATTCGAGGAAAAATAAAAAAAAGAGTCTGGATTCGGAAAGGAGACCTCGTGATTATCAATCCATGGGCTTTTGAAACGGAATCAAAAGATAAATTAGAAAAGTGTGAAATTTCATGGAGATACCTTAGGGCCGAGATAGCCTATTTAGAGCGTAATAATAGAATCCCTGAGATTTTAGATATTAATAACATCCCCTTTTAGAAAATTAACTAAAAATAAAAGATAGAAGATTTAACTATAAAAATAGAAAATTAGGAAGAGATTTATTTCCCTTTAACTCCTTACAGATTATTTTTTTGATCTTAATGAAAAAAGCAAAATTTTATAATTTAGGAATACCTTATCTAGTATGTACTTAATTTTCTCTAACTATTCATGATTAAAAAACTTAAAAACAGCTAGATTCAATAAGGAAAAGTGGTTAAAATGGAATTTGAAGG
>JAEORV010000317.1 GCA_016840695.1 Promethearchaeota archaeon | reverse complement strand
TGTTTGGAAAACATCAATGAATCTACTAAAAAGCAATACAGACAAGAAATTTTAAAGGATTTTTCCATAGGAAAAAAGATAATTAATATTATGTACTCAGATAAAGAAATTGATCGTTTCGTTGAAGATTTAATACCTTTTTAGTGAATGCTAAGTAACAATCAAAAAATTTTTAAAGTCACGAAACAATTAATAATTAATCAGTAGGTGAAAAGCAATGGTAGTTTACGAAGGAGAAGTAATTCAACGTTATTCGCCAAAAACGAAAGAAACTCAATGGGGAGTTTCTAGAAAATACTATATGGAAATTAAATTAGACGATAGCACCGTGAAAAAGTGTATGGTGGAGTTACCATTAGGTTCTAGCGAATATGATGCACTAAGTCCCGAGGAAAAAGCTGAAGTCGATTTAAGAAATTCAATTAAAATCGGAGATAGGGTTAAAGTAAGTTGTAGACTCAACAAGAGAAGTCCTGAGTGGTGCGGAGTAACGTTAAAACAAAACTTAGAAATAATTAGTAAAAGCACTATACCAAAGAGAAAACTGAGAGGTTTAGTGACAAAACGATACAGCCCCAAATGTTACGAAAATAGACAAGCAAATAGGTTCTTTATGGAAGTCGATTCTGGTACGGAAATCTTTAAAGTTATGGTCTTGACGAACGAAGAACCTAGTGGTCATAGTGAGTATGCAGATTATTATGATCCTTATAGCGAATGCCGAACTAACTATAAATACAACGATGATAGAGATTCTGTTGCAGTTCACGATTGGATATTATTAGAATTTGACGATCCTGGTCCTAACTCCGAATGGATTGAAATAAATGAGGAAGATACCATCAAAATTACTAAACAAGGCACTTTAGAACGAGAAAAAGAAGAGAAAAAGAAACAAAGAGAATGGGAAAAAAAGAAAGAAAAAGAAAGAGCCGATGTTCGTGCTAAAGAAAAACATATTCTAGACACGTGGAAAAATCTAGCGGACGATCCTAAACCACCATCCGTATTTACTATTTCTAAAACAGTTAAATTTTTAAAATATTTTCGAAATAAATGGGAAAAGGCGGAAGGAGGTATTAAATTAACAGGGATTGGTCCTAAATCGTTAACATACGCAATGTCTCCTTCACAGGTTAAAGGAATCTGGAATAGATTGATTAAAACTCAAATGATAATGGTAAACGAGGATAAAGGTGGCGTTTACTATAATACATATGATCTAACGGAGAAAGCTGACGAATTTTTGGCTGAATGGAATTTAGAAATAACAAAAGAAGATATAGAATATATGGACGAAAGAGAGGCGTTCGTTCGTTCTAAAGCATTACAATTTGTTTAAGTGAATAAAAATGTCAAAATGCGAAATAAATATACAATGGGGAAACTATATAACGTCTTTAGTAATAGATTCGTTCGAGGATCAAGATGAACTCGGTACGTGGTTCATAAACGAAGAAACACTAATAAAAGTGAGTAAAAATTTCAAAAAAGAAGATGTTTTATCCATAATTCGAGATTGGTTATGTATTACGTTCGGTGATGAGGTTAAACGCGAAAATAACTGGGAATTAATCGATGAAGTTTCTAAAGATTTAACAAACAATGCTAGTATTGATTACGATAAAAAGGAAATTACTTTCTTATGGATTTATGAGAAGGAGGAAGATTAAATTGGTACGTAAAAAGAAATACAACCCAAAAGAAAATTGGAATGCTTTAGTAATCGATTCGTATACTAAAAAAGGAAAGATTCACGAAACGATTCAACTTGAGATGACGGCACCCTTCACGTCGAAGGACGTATATAAAATTATTCGTGATTGGCTTTTATCTGAGTTAGTCAAACAAGAAATCGAATCGACGGGAATTCAAGAATTCGTTGAAGATGAAAGTACCAAACAATGGTTAGATGAAACCGCAAGAGGAATCGAAAATCAAGGCGTACAAGATATAAACTACGATATGAGAGTGATAATGTTTACGTGGATCTACCCAGAAGGAGGATTTTAAAATGCCAGAGACTAATCAATGTAGAATAGAAACCTTAGAATTAATTCACGGAACTTCTCTTAAAAGAGCCAAATCAATTAAAAAGGGAGGTTTTATGGATACTTCTAAATTACCAAGTAAAATGCGCGAAGGTTGGGGTTTGATAGGTGAGAAAGACCTCACATTCTTCATACTATACGATGAAAACTTCGATGAAAAAAGAATTCGTCAAAACGAAGTTGGTGTATTGTTTCACGCTCTACGAGTTGCCAAAGACGATAATTCAGAACCAGCTATAATTTTTGCTCACGCAGAACCCAAATGTTTCGTTGAAGATAAGGATTACGTAGCTTTTAAAAAAGAATTAGAACAATTCGCAGAGAAAAAAGTAGAAAAAGGAGATAATCGGTGGTTTAGAACATATTCTATTTTCAAATTCGATGATATTTTCGGTGCGATTGGTTCCGTTGCAACAGAAAACTTATCGATGGGAGAAATAATGAGGGAGATGGGAATTGATGCCATACAAGATGGGGAAAACGTGATTGTACTAGCTACTCCAAACGAAACAATAACTCATATGGAAATATGGTCTCCGAACAAACTAGGAGCTTGGGAATCGTTTGAAAACAGCGAATTGGCGAAGAAATTTTATGATAAATATCCAATTTTAACGTGATAATATGACAAAAACTAATAATATGTACGCAAAAGAAGCGATTATAGAAAAATTAGAAGCATTTTCTGAAAAATATAATTACATAAAAACATTTGATCCTCCTTCAGAGGCTGATAACCAATTCTGGCAGGTACCAAACAAAATCCACAAAATTTTGATGAATAAACCCATAGTACTATTGACAAAAAATTTTGAAACAATCCACCTAGTCTTTAGCGATGTTGAGAAAACTATGGACTATCCGCCAGCGGAAGGACGTAGATTATATCAAGATATTAAACAATGGATGTATAAAGGATGTGTTACGGAATACCCACAAGTTAGATGTACTGTCACGATAACCACGTATGGTCAAGGAGAAGTTGGCGAAGGAAGACACGAAATGAGCCTTACATACTCTGCTTGGATCGAAAGAAAGAAATTATCTAGTTGTGATGTAAGCACGGAGGATTGAATAGATGGGTTGTCGTATTGACAGGATTGACGAAATAAAAAAACTATTAGAGTATACTGGTTTTGAATGTATTCATCGTGAAAGATATTTAATTCCGATATTATACTGTAAATATTTAGTAGAATCGCTTAAGAATGATTACATAGAACTAGAAATTGATTGGTGTGAAGTCTATAAAGAGGGTAATAAAATCGAGAGAACTAACGTTAAAGGTAGATTTACTAGACACGAATTTAGTTATGAATTTTGGGGTTACTACACTTTTTTACATTTTCTAACCAAAATAATGGAAGGAGTTCCTTTAGAAGAATTGGCTCGTATGGATGAAATGGTTAAAGATACGTATCCAAGACTACGAGAGGATTGGAATTGGTTCTTATTTATGGAACCCGTTATACGAGAAAGTTCTAAATATACTAATAAATTCGTAGCAATCAAAAATTTAAGTATAATTGGTTCTAACGAAGATAAGACTAAACTTAAAAAAGAAATGAACGATATTCACGGAGAAAATAATTATTTAATTAAATACGTTAAAGATTATCCTTGTAGAAGTTCTTTTGTTCTTAAAATAGCTGACAATCCAATAGAAAAAGAGATGATACGATTTGAAATATGA
>JAEORV010000316.1 GCA_016840695.1 Promethearchaeota archaeon | reverse complement strand
AATCACCAACGACGACGAGTTTAATAAAGCACGGAACGAGATAATTGAAATGGTTAGAAATAACCAGAAAAAGATTGGTAAACCAGACACTTTCACTCTAGAAGATTATGCAATAAATATTAGTTTACAGAAAAACATTAAGTCCTATGATAAAGTTATTCCACAACACGTGAGAGCAGCAAAGGATTTCATGGAGTTTGAACTAAATAGGGAATTAAAAACCGCTAAGAGCGAGACTGATGCAAATAGAATCAGAAAAGCCATCTTGGATAAATTTCAAAAAGGAAATGTCGTTACGTTCATAAAAAGCAAGGGAAAAACGGGCGCAAAAGTCATGGAAATGGCAAAGCTTCAAGACATCGATCCAAAAAAATATCAAGAGCTATTGAAATCTGCCTTGGAACAAGTATTAGACGCGCTGGGGATAACCTTCGAAGAAATTAGAGGTATAAAAAAGATGGACGCCTTTTTTTGAATATAAATTTAGATTAAGACATATAAAAGCGACATTATGATTGCGCTTAAAATTGGATTTAACATGTTGTCGCTTAAATCAAGGGTCAAAAAATCTATGATGAAGAAAGTTAGCGCACCACTAATTGAAAGAATTATTATTTTAGCCATTAAAAGGCTGGGAGCAAAAATCAGGTAAGAAGCCATGCACACGCCAAAAGAGGCTAAAGCTCCCGCCACGTATCCAATGACGGTTTTAGGACTTCCTTTTGGAAAATGAATCCTCCCTAATCCCAATCCAAAAATAGACGCTGCTCCATCCCCTATGGTGGCGATTAACATTGCAGCACAAAATACTGGAAAGGGAGCGAAAAATATGGTTGCAAAGGCTAAAACTAACGCTGCGGGCTTTGTGAATTCAAAAAATTCGCTACGCTTCATGGCGTTTCCTAAAAGATTAGAGACATTATCCGGTAACAAGTGATACATGTTTTTCTTATAAATGTGAGACAAGCGCACATAATCTAGCATGGCAAACACGAAAATGCCCCCAAAACCGACCGATAAAATTAAAAATCTCCCATAATCTTCGCCACTAATTCCCCAAATAACGTGATGTCCCCACATTCCTTCCCAGATGTAGACTCCAAAGAACCACAATATTAAAATCATGCCTGCCGGAAAAAGGTGAAGCGCTTTTCGAGTCATGTCAGTTCTATAGGTAAGCTCCTCGTCGGCGTTTTTCTTGTCGTATTCTACCATGAAGTTCTCAATAGTCCTTCGCGCTCTCACGCTAGGATCCTTCTTTGTCTTCCTTTTCTGATAATACAAGATTAAAAACAACATGAACGGCGTGAATATGCATACAAAAAACGTGGATAAATTCTGAAACCATTGTATGGATGCATTATCGACGGAATAATAAAAAGGGAAAAAGATTCCGGCAACGATCCAGATGAACGATAACAAGATGGTGTCTTTAAAATTATGTTGCCCAGGAAACTTATTTTTCAACTTATTCCCATAATAAAGGTGCCCAACCGCATTTGCAAAATATAATCCCGTAACTGCTAATGTAATCACATTGAGTGCCATGGCGTATTTGTTCTCACTATAATTATTGAAATGTGGAATTTAGGATGTATTTAATACCTTTCTATTCTCGTAAAATAACGGGGTTTCGTGAAGAATACGAATATTAAAAATAGTAATAAGTAAAATAAAAGTAAAATAAAAAATAAAATAAGTTAGAAGGCTAAAAGGATATTTTCTGTGATTTTCCACAGTTTCTCCTTGTTTTCGCCCAGCATCTCGTCAACTTTAATCTTAACGTCTAAAATGGTGCTAAGACCTTTTATCACGAAGTTTTCTAGTGTTCCCGCAACTTTATCTTTCTCAACGGCGAGTTCATCAACTCTTTTCATCATGACATCTTGATATTCTTTGGCTGCCGTGTTTCTTAATTGGGTTAACTTTCGGATTTTTAAACCTGTTTCTGGATCAATTTCTTCTGCCATTTTGATTCATTCCTCTTGATTTTTATCTTTTTCAATTCCGCCGTTTTGAGCAACACCCATTGTTTCTACGTGGATATCAGGAATATTATCGTTTCGCATGCCGGTTGACGTGTCGAACTCATCTCTTACCTTGGAAGTTATCTTTTTAGCAACCTGTTTTTCGATTCCAGCTCTATGAAAAGTATTCATTGTACAAAAACTAGACTCTTTAACGCTTCCATCTGGCATTGCTATACCGAAGTGAACAATGCAACGTTTTGCTCGTTCGACATCAAAATTATATGCGTCTTGGAAGTGCATGCTCGAGATTAACAAGGAACCGTGTGTGAAAGCGCTAACACTATTCCAATCTCCGTTTATTATCAACCTACTGAACATTTCCATGAGTTTTCCTGGTTTCTTGGTATATTGTAAAACACCTAAGAGGAATCTAGCTCTTAATTGTGCTTTATCTAAGGTTTCTAAACCTTTATCTAAAGTCTCACCGATATTCTTTCCTGCTTCACCAAAGCTTTCAAAGATGCCTTGAAATAACGAGATTGGTTTTTTCTCCTTGTGCCTGATCTTCTCCCAGAATCGGTTGGCAAAATTAATAACCTTCAGCGGGTCGAAATAATCCATGATTGGAATGATCTCGTTTGTCGTGGGGTCTAACGCCATATAAGTAGCAAAGCCACAGTCCGGATGGCAGGTAAACTCCACGGGTTCTACTCCCGCTAAATATGCGATAACTCTACCCATTTCTGTGATAGTTGATAACGGATACCACGCGTTTTCGATTCCGATTTTACCTTTCGTCTGATTATCTATTTCTTGAATGACATCAGCGTTAGTAATTCTCAAGTTCGTCATTTCTTCGTGGGTAATACGACCACATAATGAGACAGGTTGGAAGGTAATACCTCTCACGACATCGATATTGTCTACTGCAAATTGAATGATGTTTCCAATTTCGAGATCAGTAATTCCCTTTGCGATCGTAGCTACGAGGACTATGGACGATAGATTTGCCTTACGACAATTTTCAATGACTCGCATTTTGTAAGGCATTAAATTCTTGATTCCACGAGTTTTTTCATAAGTTGCGTTATTAATGCCGTCAAATTGGAAATATAGCGTGTCTAAGCCCATTTCATAGACATGTTTTGTCCATTCTGCGCCGCCGTTCTTTTTCTGAAATCCATACCCATTGGTTGCAACAATAACTTCGGAAAAGCCATTATCTTTAGCCATTTTACAGATTTCAGGAAAATCCTTTCTTACAGTAGGTTCACCACCAGTAAACATTATTGCGACTGCTGGTATGGGTTTATTTCTGAAATGCTTCATGATTCGATCGATTTCTTCGAGCGATGGTTCAACCCAGTAACCTGCCTTTTCCACATTTGCGTAGCAAAAGTTACATGAAAAATTACATCGGTTCGTTAAATCGATCAACGCAAGCTGACACGTAGAAATATGCTCTGGGCATAATCCACAATTATATGGACATCCTCTTGGGTCTTCAATCCCACAATCTGGTGGATTGGTTTCACCATTTTTGAGAAACTCCCATTCTACATTCCCATCTTTATCTTTAAATTGATAATGAGTCCATTTATAATATTTCGCATTGCTGCTAATTTTATCCTTGAAATCACCGTGCTCTGAACAAGTTTTATGCATCCAAATTTCATTTCCTTCTTGAACAACTTCTGCTTTAATTGGTTGGAGGCACTCTGGACATACTGAACGAGTTTTTCTGTAGTATTTCGTTTCTAATTCTTCAGTTCCAT
>JAEORV010000315.1 GCA_016840695.1 Promethearchaeota archaeon | reverse complement strand
CAGCTTAAATACTACGACTTGTTTAAAATGTTATTTATTGAGACAAATCCAGGACCAGTAAAGTACGCAGCTAGCGAAATGGAAATAATGAACAATAGGATGAGACTACCACTTACACCACCATTAAAAGAAAACCAGAAAAAAATCAAAAAAGTCCTCAAGAGTTTGGAATTAATTTAACAGTGGTTAATGGAGGGATAATCTTGATAAAGTTATTAATTTTAGGTCCAACAGGATCAATGGGAAAATTGATAAGCATATTAGCTCTAGAAGACGACGAGATCGAAGTAGTCGCTGCCTGCGATATCAGTAATGTTGGAGACGAGTTAGGAACATTAGTAGGAGTTAAGGATCCAAACAAGGTAATAATTAGCGACGTTAACAATCTCCAAAATATCATTGATGATGTCAAGCCCGATGTTGCCGTGGATTTTACCATTGCAAAAGCTGCAGAAAAAAATTGCTTGATTTGCGTGAAGAATGCTATAAAATGCGTAATTGGAACAACGGCACTATCCAAGGACTTTTTAGAAGAATTTGAGAAACTTGTAACGGAAAATAAGGCTCCCGCAGTTATTTCATCCAATATGGCAACTGGCGTGAACATCTTCTTTAAGATGGCGGGAATCTTAGCGGAATACTTAGCGGATTGGGATATTGAAGTCATAGAAGCACATCACCATAGAAAGGCAGATGCTCCCAGCGGAACCGCGATGACTATTGGTAGAGCTATAGCCAAAGCTATAGGGGGAGATTTTGATAAGCTTGCAAAATTTGGCAGGGATAAAGGACCAAATAAGAGAGAAGTTGGAGCGAAAAGCGAAATAGGGGTTCACGCAATTCGAGCCGGAGATATAGTTGGCGATCACGTGGTTTTGTACGCCGGACCTGGAGAACGTATTGAACTCAAACATCAAGCGCATAGCCGGAATTGCTTTGCCACGGGTTCTATTACAGCTATAAAGTTTCTAGCAAAAGCTAGCGAAAACAAAATATATACAACTCAGGAAGTTTTAAATCTTTAATTTTTTTATATGTTGAGAATTGATTATTCAATTCTCACACCTTGATTTCTAAGTGCTTTTTGTACTTTTTGAATATCTACTTCTCTACATGTTACCTTATCCTTAATTGAAACGGCCGCAGCTACCCCCGCACCTTGTCCTGTAATAGCACAACACACCATTTGGCGCGTAGCAGCGTGAGAAATTTTATCTCCCGCCACGCATCTACCCGCAACAAGAAGATTTTCCACCTTTTTTGGAAGAATAATACCATAAGGAACCTGGAAATATCGTCCCGTGGTAGGTAGGATGACTTGACCGAATCCATCAATAAACTCGGGGCAGATCCCGATTGAATCCTCAAAACGAGCTTGATTTTTCACATCATGTTCAGTTAAATTGTATTCTCCGATAATTTTTCTCGATTCTCTTGTACCTAATGACGATCCGATATGTTTAAGTCTTGCATTTTCAAATCCTGGAGTGTGCCTTTTCAAACCTTTAATTGCCTTGATAATGCGCTTTCTACCTTCAATTTCTGCCTGTGTTAGATCCCATACGTCAGTGCAATCTCGCCCTTCCATGTGGATGCCGTTAAACGAGTAAATCTCGCCTGCTTCAGCGTAATTTTTCCAAAAGCTTTCAATTTTAATCTCTTCCGGAATTTCGATGCCTTTATTTATATCGTCAATTGGCTCTAACAAGCACGCAAGTTCGTCTATGAAAAACAGTTCCCTTGCTTGTCGAAGAAAAGCAAAAACTCCTGGCTTCTCTCGAACTTTTTTCAAATAATACGGAAATAGTTTCTTAGTATCGATACCGTTGCAACTGAAGTTTAACGTTACTCTCTGCAATTCACTCCTAGGATCTTTTCGATATGGGGCACCTGCATGATGTATCAAATCGGCATCGCCAGTTGCATCAATTGTTCGTTTAGCCATGATTGCTTGCCTTCCAGATTTACTCTCAGTTATCACACCAATGAGCTTTTTTCCTTCCTTGATCACATCGACAACAGTACAATGTAATAAAGGCTTGATGTTTGCTTCTTTAACCATTGTATCAGCTATAAATTTAAACATTTCCGTGTTCAAAATCTCACCAGTTGGTTCTCCTTCTACCAATAATCCTTTGCGTTCCAAGTAGTTACCCATTTCTGTAGTAGTTATATCCTTATTATATCTAGTGATAGATCCCCCCATCTCTTTAGCCTTATGTTCAAATTCAAGACCCATTCCCCCGGGTCCCACGGTTTTGGCACGACGATACCAAGCAATGGTTCCTACCAAAGATTGAGTAATATTTCCTCCAAAACATCCGTATCGCTCTACGAGCATGGTATCAACACCCTCTCGAGCTGCCGCTATCGAAGCGGAAAGCCCCGCAGGTCCCCCGCCCACGACTAAAACATCTGTCTCAGCCATGACGGGAGTAATCCGAGAAGGTTCTTCGATTTGTTTCACCATTCATCCCCTCAAAATGATTTTATTCGAGTATTATTGCAAATATGATTTAGGTTTTAAAACTGACGAAAAAAAAAGAGAATTTAAGAATACTTATTATGCTGGTTATTTAAGCTCAAATTTAAATCTTGATTTATAGATTTAACTCGCAACTATAACTTCCCTTCTAATATGTTTTTGAATGAATTTACCTATTTGTTCAATGCCTTCTTTACCCTCTGGTGCCCATTGACCAAAAGCAGCAAAAACATGAATCATATCCTCCCAAATCTCCAATTGAACATCGACTCCTGCTTCTATAGCACGATCTGCCACTCGCCTTGAGTCATCAAGTAGAATTTCCGCAGTTCCTACCTGAATTAAGAGAGGAGGTAGTCCACTGAGATCAGCATAGAGGGGTGAGATTAGTGGATCCTTAGCATTTTTATTTCCAGAGTATAGTTTTGACATTTCCTCTAATTCTGTGGGTGATACAAATGGATCTTTATCAGCATTAGTTTGAATCGTTTCCCCTGTATTTGCTAAATCTGTCCAGGGTGAGAGACAAAAAGCACCAGCTGGCAATTTATCTCCCTCGTCTCGTAATTTTACAAGAGTTGCAATTGTTAAACCTCCTCCAGCAGAGTCTCCTCCAATTATCACATTATTTGGTAGCATTCCTTCCTTAGAAATTAGCCATCGATAAGCTTTTGTTGAATCTACGATAGCTGCAGGGAAAACGTGTTCAGGCGCAAGTCGATAATCAATTAATAAAACGCGAGCTTTTGATTCCCTAGAGACCTCTGCTGCAAGACCTTCATGAGATTTAATGGAACCTGCAGCGTAGCCTCCTCCGTGTAAATACAAAATTACAAGGTCATTTAGCGCGTTGGGAGCACTAATCCATTCCGCTGGGACTCCTCCAGCATTGACACTTTCGATTATTACATCTTTTGGGATCTTTGCCATTTTCCCCAATTGCTCCAAACCTTCACGCGTAGCTTCTAAGGAAAATTCGGATACCTCCCCAGTCATCTGACTTATTAAATCTATTACCCTTTTCATTCCTTCACTTACCATTGGTCCTTTATCACCTAGTATTTCTTGATTTTTGAAAAATGTGTTTTGATGTGAAAGGTATTAAGATACTCGAATATTTAACATTTTTGTATAAAATAAAAAAAAATATAAAGAATGAAAAAGTAAGATAAAATTATAGACGCATCCGAGCAGATCAGTAAAATCATTAATCCATATTTCTACAGATTTCATAATGTCATATCGTCATAAGAATGATTCAAGGGTGT